>PGTJ01000334.1 GCA_002794515.1 Phototrophicales bacterium | reverse complement strand
GGGGTATATTTGTGAAAACAGGTGCAATTTGATGCACCTGTTTTTATCTTATTCCATTTTTGTTTCGTTTCGATGTGTTATATGTCACATTTATTCAGAGGCAAATTTGAGGATGATGGTCGACCGCGCAGGCAATACGGACAGGGGCATATAATTCTCAAATCCGCCATTCTCGTTGATGATCGGCGCGGTTATGGTTGAATCGCCATATAACACGGTCATCTGTGCCGATGGCGAGATCGCGCTGGCTTCGATGGTGATGCCATAAGCATTCAAATCGCGTGGGCGCAAGTTGAGGATGACCAATATCGCCTCTGTATCGGTATGGCGGATGAAGGCGATGACATTATTTGACCCTGTATTATCAATTAGGGTTATATCGCCTGTTCGCAAAGCCTGATGATTGTTCCGCAAATGGATTAGACTTTTATAATGATTGAACAATGACGATAAATCCATGCGCTGTGCCGCGACATTCACACCCGTCAGCACATCGGCGTTGACCGCACGCCAGGGTGTGCCTGTGGTGAAGCCACCGTTGGTCGCCGTCTCCCATTGCATGGGTGTGCGGATGTTGGGGTCGGGTTTTGTACCTGTCATGCCGATTTCTTCGCCATAATAGATGAATGGCACCCCAGGAAAAGTGAGCAAAATAGACCCCGCGATCTTGGCGGCATCGATATTATTTTGCACCTCATTCATCACACGCGGTTGGTCGTGGTTGGTGATGAAGGTGGCATATTGCCCATATGGATAATTATTGAGCATCAGATTGAGCGCCTCTAATGTCCCGCTCCGCACACCCAAATTCGCCCCACGCACCAAACTGCGGGCGAGATCAAATTCAAATGCTAAATCCACCGATTCGGGGATATATTGCGATACCTGATACACACTATCCCAAATTTCTGCCACAATCAGCACATCAGGCTTTATATTACGCAGATAATCCCGATACGCTGTCAGCCACTGGCGCGTAGAGCGGGTGTTGGCTTGGGCGCGATCTTCGGCGATTAAAAATTTTGCCGCATCCAACCGAAAACCATCCACACCCACATCTTCTAGCCAAAACCGTCCGATTTCATACATCTCGGCGGTCACTTCTTCATTTTCGTAATTCAAATCGGGCATACCGCTCTCGAATAAGCCATAATAAAACGCATCTCCGCCACGATGCCACACCGTTTGACCATCTGGTCCCTGATAACCCGGATTGGTATCTGACCATACATACCAACTCCGATATTTTTCGTCACCCGCTTTCGATGCTTGAAACCATGGGTGGTCATCGGCTGTATGATTAATCACCATATCAATAATGACGGCGATTCCCCGTTTGTGCGCCTCTTCGATGAATTGCCTAAAGTCTGCTAATGTGCCGTAATCGGGATTAATATCATAATAATCGGTGACATCATAGCCGTGATACGTGGGAGAGGGCATGATGGGCATCAGCCAAATGCCTGTGATGCCTAAATCATTTTTGGTATCTGGGTTGCCATCATTCAGATAATCTAAACGGCTAATCAGCCCCTGAAAATCGCCGATGCCATCTCCATCGCTATCCTGAAAGCTACGGACAAAAATTTCATAAAACACGCGGTCGTTCCACCAACGCATGTGACTATCTGTGGGTGTATTTTGTGCCAAAGCGGTGAATGTGCTGATGAACAACGCGCATAACACGATTATCGAATATTTTTTGTGCATTCTATATCCTCATTTTGAACTGATTCAATCAATACCCCACATTCTAAAATACAAACCCGTCATATGCCTAGCACATGACGGGCAAGTTTGTGAATAATGCCGAATCGAGCGATTTACATCGTGATGTCTTGGCGATTGAAATGATAGATAGATAACGTGCATAGGCATATGACCCATCCAATCAGGATGAGCCATGAGGTCGATAGCGAAAATGGCACAAATCCTTGTGGGGCGGGTGGGGTGAGTTGTCCTAGTCCCATCTCGATGCTCCAGATGTTGGCGAAATTATAGCTTGGTGTGAATAAATACAACACAAATAAATTAATATTCAGGATGCGGTATACCAGCGCTATGAATATTAATACAGTTGGCTCGGCTAATGTGATGAGCAGACCGATGAAAACTGTGCCGATGATATTTTTGGCATACATCGCCGCCAATGCCGTGTAGCCCATAGCGATGATGGTGTTGACGATGGTTAATCCCATTTGCACGAAGATATCGCGGATAAATTTGCCGAATGTATTGGCATCGAACACCCCCATATCATGCCCAACAATTTGCGCCAATAAAATTGCCCCCACCCCGGCAATGATCGACATGAGGATGAAGGCGATGATGACGAAGACCGCCAAGGTGAAGAATTTATTGAGCATAATGACCCAACGTTGACGGCGTGTGATGAGATTTTTCCATGTGCCATGTTGATATTCGCCAGCAAAGACAATCGCCGTGAAGATGATGAGGACGAATCGTCCGAAGTCGCTATTGGGGAATGACCATGTGCTTAAAAATCCGCCTTGCCATGTCGTCAGAAATTGGTGCATATCATTTAGTTCGGTCGGTGAGTTTGTGCGCGCAAACAGGGCAATCACAATAGCCCCAGCACTGAGCAATAATGCCCCAAGCGGAAATATCCACACCAAAAATGTCACTGCCCAACGATTACCAGCGATTTTGAGCCATTCTGCTCGGAATAATGCGGTCATAATTGTTCACCTCCGGATGTCACATCGAAGAAAAATGCCTCTAGTGATTGACGATGTTGCACAATTTCGTAAATATCCAAGCCGTTATTGACCAAAACGCGGGCGATGTGAGGCGCATCATCGGCGCTGGCTTCTACGAATAGGCTATCAT
>PGTJ01000065.1 GCA_002794515.1 Phototrophicales bacterium | reverse complement strand
TGAATGCCAGCACCTTTGCCGCCCGTGTGACCACCGCCACAGGATCGGATATGTATAGCGCCGTTGTGAGCGCCATCGGCACACTCAAAGGTCCCTCGCACGGGGGTGCAAATGCCGAAGCCATGCACATGTTCATGGAAATTGACAATGTCGAAAATGTCGAAAAATGGTTCAAGCAAGAGGTCAAATCGGGCAATCGGCGGATCATGGGCATTGGGCATCGCATTTATAAAACACTCGACCCACGCGCCCAAATCCTCAAAGAACATGCCATCAAGATGTGCAATGCCACAGGCAACACACGCTGGTTGGATATTGCTATCAAATTAGCCGATCTCGCTCTGCAAGATGAATATTTCATCAGCCGTAAATTGTACCCCAATGTCGATTATTACAGCGCCATTCTGTTATATACGCTCAATCTCGATATTGATATGTTCACCCCCCTGTTCGCTATGTCGCGGATTGCGGGTTGGACGGCGAATATCATCGACCAAATGGGTGGTCGCCTCATTCGTCCCGATGCCAATTATGTCGGACCGTTGGGCTTGAAATATACCCCACCACAATAACCCAGTCGATAAAACGCACCCATGAATGACATCATGGGTGTGTTTTTTATCTCATAAAATCGGTCACATACTTTTCGGGCATGGGTTCTTCTTCTGTCTTGTATATCACAAAGCCGCGTGCCTGATAATTGGGCAACGCCACAGCGCTATCTAAATTACACGTATGCACCCATACCCGTCCGCCCTGCCCTGCCCAATCCCATGCGCGGGCGATGCCAAAACTGAGCAGATGCTTGCCCAATCCGTGACCGATGAACGGGCGACGCAATCCAAAAAAGGCGATCTCTACATCGCTATCTATCTTTTCTAATTCGATATATCCCGCAGGCACGCCATCGACATATGCCACATAAATCTTGCGTCCATCGCCCAACAAGGCTTGTAAGTCATCTGGCGATAGGTACAGTCGATCGCGCCATCCCCATTCATATCCGACAGAACGATATAAAAACAAATAAAATTCGGCATCGACACGCTCTATTTTGCTAATTGTGAAATCGGGTGCGGGATGAAAAGCGGGTTTGAATTGGTCGGGATGCGTCATCTGTAGATAAGTGGTGATGAGTGTGGTCGGCTTGGTCATGTTTGGGGATAATCCTTCGTATATGGATGATGATATAATCAGGCAATCGTGTTGGATAGAATCACTATCAAATTATATTTTGAAAGGTTATACAATGGATTTTGCACTAACAGAAGAACATTTACAAGCACAAAAAATGGTGCGCGAATGGTGCGCCAAAGAGGTCATCCCAGTCATCGGCGAATGGGATAGAAAACAAGAGATGAACCCCGCCTTTTTGCCTCGTATGGCAGAATTGGGCATTTTGGGCATCAGCATCCCAGTCAAATATGGTGGTCAAGGCTTCGATTACATCACACTCGGCTTGGTGTGCGAAGAATTGGAACGGGCAGATACCCACCTGCGCGTGGTGATGAGTGTGCATCATGGGCTGAATAGCATGGCAATTTTGCAATGGGGGACAGAAGCACAAAAACAAAAATTTTTAGCCCCACAAGCCCGTGGCGAAAAATACGCCGCCTTCTGCCTCACCGAACCCGATGCGGGCAGTGATGTGGTCAGCATGAAAGCCACCGCCAAAAAACAAGGCGATGTGTATATCCTCAATGGCGAAAAGATGTGGATTAGCCTCGCCACCAAAGCCCATCACTTTTTGGTGGTCGCCAAAACAGACCCCAACGCGGGTCATAAAGGCATGAGCGCCTTCATCGTCACCCGCGATATGAAGGGTGTGACCACGGGCGATATTCACGGCAAACTCGGTGTTCGTGCTGGCTCGACAGGCTGGGTGAAATTTGAAAATGTCGAAGTCCCCGCCGAAAATATGCTCGGTCTCGAAGGCGAGGGCTTCAAAATCGCCATGTCGTGTTTGGATAACGGACGATATACCGTTGCCAGTGGGGCGACGGGTCTCATCCGTGCTTGTCTAGAAGATAGCATCAAATATGCCCATGAGCGGTCGACATTCGGCAAACCGATTGCCCACCATCAATTGATTAAACAAAAAATTGCCTATATGCAACAATGGTATGATAATGCCAGTTTGCTGTGCTATCGGGTTGGGTGGCTGAAAAATATGGGCATCCGCAACACCCGCGAGACCAGCATGGCGAAATGGTACGCCACCGACCATAGTGTGCAAGCCGCCCTCGAAGCCATTCAAATTCATGGTGCATATGGCTTTAGCGATGAATACCCCGTCGAACGCTACCTCCGCAACAGCAAGGGCGCGGTGATTTATGAAGGCACAAGCGAAATTCATCAGCTCATGCAAGCCGATTTCGCACTGGGCTTCCGCGAAGAAAAACCGCACCTACGCTGTGAACTGCCCCCATACAATGCCGATGAATGGCAATCGGAAGCGGTTGAAATGGCAGTGGGTGATTAATTTGTTCTAGCCCCTTTTTGATATATAATGAAATAGGACGGCGTATCACCGTCCTATTTTTTATTGAGGAGTGCGAAAATGGTTTTGCGCGATACCCACACACCAATCAACATCCACGATTTGCCGATGGTCGGCAAGGTCATCGCTGAGGATGTGCCTTATGATGTATTTTTGAACACCGATTATGGCGACATGCCAGTTGAGTGGATCAATGGAAAGGTGATCGCAGTGGCAGGTGGGGCGAGTCCATTACATAACAGAATCGTAAATTATCTTTATTTGCTATTGAAGCTATTCATAGACAGGTCAATTAAAGGTGAAATTTATACCGACCCAACGCTGATGAAAGTCGAGGCACTGCAAGTATCTCGTGCGCCAGATATTCAATATTTAGCGCCTGATAATCCCGCTAATATCGAGACAAAACAAATCATTGGTGTCGCCGATTTAGTTGTTGAGGTGGTCTCTGAGGGCAGTGAACGCACAGACCGCATCCAAAAATTTCTCGAATATGAGCAAGCAGGGGTCAAAGAATATTGGATTATCGATTTTCGCAAAAAAGATGCACAATTTTGGGTTTTGAACAATGGTATTTATGCTGAACAATTGCCAGATCAGACGGGAATTTATCATAGTTCCGTTTTGCGCGGGTTTTCCTTTGCCATCGACACCCTGTGGCAAAATCCCTTACCCGACTCTATCGCCATTTATCATATGGTACAAGCCATGCTCGATAAGGAACAATCATGAAGCTGATTTTTTTGGGCGATAGCCTCACCGAAGGCAGTTATGGGGGGAATTATGTGGCACATATCGCCAAATTGCGCCCACAAGATACCATCATCAATGCTGGTGTTGGTGGCGACACGGTTATCAACCTCGAACGGCGACTAGATGATGTCATCGACCAATCGCCCGATGGTGTGTTCATCATGGTCGGCGGGAATGATGCCATATCTTATTCCCAACCCGATACACGCCCATATTATAAACAAGCCAAACAGATAGACGATGGCTTCGTATCCCCTGCGACATTCGCTGTCGTCTACCGAGAAATAATCATGCGCCTACAAGCCAATCATATTCACACCTGGGTCGGGTTGCCACCAATCGAATATAATCCGTTGGTGGTGGCGACGATGGCACATTTGAATATGCTGGCGCAACGCATTGCACATGTTTTTAATATCCCACATCTCGACCTGATGTCGCAATTCACCCCTCGAAATGTCCCAGAACGCAAGCCGTTGGGTTTGGGCATCATCTTCACCATCGGCGAACGGGTACAAAGTGGCTGGTCAGATTATGATACCGCCCAAGCACAAGGTGGATTCACCTATACATTCGATGGTATTCATCTCACACTCAAAAGTGCGGTACAATTTGCCGAACGGATACATCATTTTATTGGAGATTGATTGTGTTAAAGCGTCTGACTGCTCGTTTTACAGCGATACAAAAAACCACCCTCACCCAAACCGAATTATTTCATCAACTCAAAACTGCGCCGAATGATGTGGCACTGAAGTTGCTCGAAGAAGCACAAGAACGCCTGTATTTTCAAGATGGGTCGTTGCGTGGTGGCGATTTTAGTGGCGCACAGTGGCAAAATGGACGCATGGCGAAGGGCGATTATGAGCGGATCATCCTAGCCGATGCCGATTTGACGGGGATTTATTTCGGCGGGGCGAACCTCAAGCGGGGGATTTTTCGGCGGGCAATCCTCAAAAATGCCAACCTGCGCGATGCCGATTTTAGCCATGCCGATTTACGCGATGCCGATTTATCGGGCGCACATCTGGCATGTGTCAATTTGTGTGGGGCAAACCTAACAGGGGCAAATTTGCACAATGCCAATTTGTGGGGGGCGATTTTTGATAGCGCGACCATCATGCCCGATGGCACATTTTGGGCAGGTGACGAAAATTAATCGAATCCACATTAGATTTTTTCTGATAAACCATGTACAATACATATCAATAAATATATCCCATCTGGTGCTGATGTCACCTGTGGGGCATGAGCGCTCATGCCCAGTGGGATTCGTGATTACAAAAAATTATTGTCTATCTTTAGGAGGCTTAACTTGCACGTAGTTACATTTACGCGCAGTACCCCCGACACTGCGGCAAAGGTCGAAGTCGGGAAAGACGGGGCTGTCGGCTGGGGCGATGCCGCCACAGTGGTCAATCCGTGGGATGAATATTCTTTAGAAGAAACAATTTTGCAAGCTGAAAATGCCAGTGGCAAATCGACCGTCATCGCTATTGGTGGCGAGATGCACAATGATGCGCTCAAGCACAGCTTGGCGATGGGCATCGAAAATGCCATCCGCATTGATGACCCCAATCTCGATTCAACCGATAGCCTCGCCTATGCAACGGCGGCGGCGGGCGCAATCAAAAAATTAGGCGATGTCGATTTGGTCATCTTCGGCAAAGAAAGTGTGGATGTTGGGACAGACCAACATGCCTATATGACCGCCCGCAAATTGGGCTGGACGATGTTGAGCTATGTCTCAAAAATTGTGGCGATCGATTATGCCAATAAGACCATCACCGTCGAAAAGATGTACGAACAAGGCAAGCAAACAGTCACCAGTCAATTGCCCGCCGTCATCACCGTGATGAAGGGAATCAACGAACCACGTTATCCATCATTCATCGGCATCCGTAAAGCCAGCAAAGCCACTATCCCTGTTTGGAGTTTGGGCGATTTGGGCATCTCTGCCCCCGCCAAGAAAGCCGAAACGGTGGCATTCATGAATTTGCCCACCAAAGAAGTCCAAGTGGAGATGATTACGGGTACACCTGAAGAACAAGCCGCACAATTGGTGGAAAAATTACTGGAGGCGAAGGTACTATAATGAGCGTCTTGGTATTTATCGAAACATTCAACGGACAACCCGTGATGACCAGTTGGGAAGCACTGGGCGCGGGCAAAATGGTGGCAGATGCGCTTGGCACCAGTGTGAGCGCCTTCGTCTTTGGCGAAAACGCCTCTGCGATCGCCAAACAAGCCGCCGAATTTGGCGCATCGAAAGTATTCGTCTGTGACGATGCCACACTCAACGATTTCCGTTTAGAACCCTATGCCGCCCTGCTCACCAGCTTGGTCAAAGAACACACGCCCAAAGTAGTCTTGGCAGTCGGCACAAATCGTGGACGTGAATTGTTATCGGCATCTGCCGCCGATACCGATAGTGGCATGATCACCGAAGCGATCGAATTGGCGGTCGAAGGCAATACAGTCAAAGTCACCCGCCCGGTGTATGCGGGCAAATTGCTCAGCCATGCTCAAAATGTGGGGGATGGCACATTATTCCTGACCATTCGTGGGCGCGCCTTCAAGCCCAATGCACAAAATGCAGGCGCAAGCGCTGAAGTTGTGACCGTCTCGCCCGTGTTGGATGAGAGCGCAATTGTGACCAAAGTGCAAAGTTTCGAGGCGGAAGTCGGCACAGTCAATCTGACCGATGCGGCGATTATCGTCTCTGGCGGACGTGGTGTCGCCAATAACCCCAAAGAAGCGCCTGCTGGTGTATCTGACCCAACGGTGTGGAAGGCACAAGATGCCTTTGAAAATGTGATTAAACCCCTGGCTGATGTGTTGGGTGGCGCAGTCGGCGCGAGCCGTGCGGCAGTCGATGCTGGATATATTTCCTACGCCCACCAAGTCGGTCAGACAGGCAAGGTCGTCGCCCCCGATTTGTATATCGCCTGTGCGATTAGCGGTGCGATTCAGCATCAAGCAGGTATGCGGAACAGCAAGGTGATTGTGGCGATCAACAAAGATGCCGAGGCACCCATTTTCAAAATGGCACGTTTTGGTTTGGTGGGCGATATTTTCCAGATCATCCCTGCCCTGACTGCCGAATTCAAGAAACGCTTGGGCAAATAACCGACATTTTATCCATCAAAAAGCCTGTGACACAAAATCACAGGCTTTTTGATTCCTGACAAACATGTATAGCAAACATACTGGTCTGACATCATGAAGACCATCCGTTATCGACAGGCATTGCTATCTCAATCCCCTGTCGCTTGTTTTTCTTCTTGAGCAATCACCACAGCCTCATATTCGCCCGTCTCGATGGCTTTGGTATATTTGGCTTCGAGTTCTTGTTTGAATTGATTGGTATATAGGTCATAATAATGTCCCTTTTGGCGAATCAATTCGGCATGTGAACCCATCTCGGCGATTTTGCCATTTTCGATGACCAAAATACGATCGGCTTTGCGGATGGTACTCAGACGGTGGGCGATGACAAAGCTGGTGCGTCCTTCCATGATGGTATCCATACCCTGCTGGATGAGCGACTCGGTGAGCGTATCGACCGAACTGGTCGCTTCATCCATGATGAACAATTCGGGATCGGCGAGGATCGCCCGCGCCAAGCTGAGCAGTTGTTTTTGACCCACCGAGAGCAACACACCGCCCTCACCTACCTGTTCATCATACCCTTTATCCAATGTGATGATGAAGTCGTGTGCGCCTGCCAGTTTGGCGGCGGTTTCGATTTCTTCATCTGTGGCATTCAGGCGACCATAACGGATATTTTCACGGATTGTCCCACTGAATAGATGCGGTGTTTGTAACACCATGCCGATGCGCGAATGAATGGCATGTAGGGGCATATCCAGATAATCTTGCCCATTGATGAGGATGCGCCCGCCACGCGGTTCATAAAACCGACACATCAAATTGACGATGGTGCTTTTGCCATGACCTGTCGGACCGACGAGCGCGATTGTCTCGCCTGCGCGGACGGTCAGGTTAAAATCTTTCAGCACAGGTTTATCTTTTTCGTAGTAAAATTCGACATTCTCGAATACAATCTCGCCACGAAGCGTGCCTGGGTCTTTGGCATTGGGTCTATCCACAATTTCGGCGGGCGTATCCAACAAGGCGAATACGCGCTCCGCCGATGCCACCGCTTGTTGCATCTGGGCATACACCCGCGCCATATCTTGAACGGGCCACATCATGAACACGATATACGCCACAAATGCCTGAATTGCGCCGATGCTCATGCCTGTGGGGACTTGCAACCCGCCGATCCAGATGACCGAGATGACGGCGATGGCGCTAATCATCTGCACGGCGGGCAAAAATAATGCCGACAGCCAGGCGGCTTTGAATGCCGAGCGATACATGCCACCTGTGAGTTCATTGAATTCTTCGAGATTTTTCTCTTCACGGCGCACCGCTTTGACCACGCGCACACCGGTGATATTTTCGTTCAATGCGCCCGTGATTTTAGAATTCATCTTCCGCGAGTCGCGGAACTGCACCAAAATCCGCACCTGAAACCATGCCGCGATGCGGAGCAACACGGGCAACACCGCCATCACCACCAATGTCAGTTGCCAGTTGATGGTGAACATGAAGAGCAACGCCGTTGTGATATTCACCACCGCCCATGTCACATCCAACATCCCCCATGTGACCAGATCAGATATGCGCGAGGAATCGGATGTGACCCGCGACATCAACCAACCGACTGGTGTGCGGTCGAAATAAGAGAAGGATAGGGTTTGCATGTGCTGGAACATCTTCTTCCGCATGTCATACTGCACCCGTTCACCCAATTGACCACAGAGGATGATGAACACATACACCAAACATGCCAAGATAAACATCCGTAACCCATATTGGATGAACAAGCTGATGAGCGTCTCGCGGTTGCCACCGATGATGCCCTCATCGATAATTTGCATACTCAAAATATTGAACGAGGCTTCGATGACCGACACAAGGCTAATCGAGACCATGAAGCCCAACACCCAGCGCCAATATGGTCTGACCTGTGCCAAGATGCGAATCACCGTACCACGATTGATTTGCGTGGTGAATTCCTGTTCTTCAAATTGATTGACTTCACTAGACATTGGCTAATTCCTTTTCGAGTTCATCCTCGATACGTGCTTGCATTTCGTAAGTACGGCGATAAATCCCCGCTTGGTTGATCAACTCATCATGTGTACCGACTTGCACAATGCGCCCTTTATCCATCACCAAAATTTTATCGGCGTGCATCACCGTATTGATGCGATGAGCGATGATGAAGGTCGTGCGCTGGTTGTTCATCTCGCGCAAGGCATTGCGGATATGCGCCTCGGTCTCGGTATCTACGGCAGATGTGGCATCATCTAAGATGAGCAAATTCGGATTTTTGAGCAAAATCCGCGCCAGCGCCACCCGTTGCTTCTGACCACCCGAAAGTGTGACACCCCGTTCACCGACAAGCGTGTTATATCCTTCTGGAAAGGTCATAATTGAGTCGTGAATGGCGGCGGCTTTTGCCACAGCGATCACCTCTTCATCCGATACTTTGCGATCTACACCAAGTGTGATATTTTCGCGGATAGTGCGCGAGAATAAGAACGCCTCTTGTTGCACCACGCCGATTTGTTTGCGTAAAAAGCTCTTGGGATATTGCTTGAGTTCGATACCATCCAACAGAATACGCCCACTGGTATATTCATAAAACCGCCCCAATAAGGTGACCAGGGTTGTTTTACCCGACCCCGTAGATCCCAACAGGGCAATCGTCTCGCCCGGTTTACAGGTGAAGCTGATGTTATGCAGGACTGGCTGGTCTTTGTCATATTCAAAGGTGACATTCTCAAACACCACCTCGCCACGAATTTCAGATACGGGCGCGGCGACATGTTCGCCCAAATCTTCGCGCTCTTCACGGATGATCTCTGCCAGACGATCATACGAGACCAGCCCCTGCGAGACCGCCACCACCAACCGCCCCAATTGGCGCATGGGGTTAATCAATGCCCCAATCATGCCCGCATACGACACATATGCGCCTACAGTCAACACACCATCGCTGGCGAGGATGGCGGCAAGTACCAAGCCGAAAATCAGTTGCGCCCCAACGATAATATCCGTCAGGGGCCAATACATGGCGTGAAGGCGCAACAGTTGCTTGCCACTGGTATAACGAGCAAAATTCGTCTTCTCGAATTTATTCGTCTCATAATCTTGACGCGCAAAGGCTTTCACCACGCGCACACCACTGAGATTCTCTTGCAAGGTAGTCGATAGTTCCGCCTCGCGTTCTTGAAAATCTTCATACTTTTT
Source organism: Phototrophicales bacterium (assembly GCA_002794515.1). Lineage (GTDB taxonomy): Bacteria > Chloroflexota > Anaerolineae > Aggregatilineales > Phototrophicaceae. Next base: position 761 of record PGTJ01000065.1, on the reverse strand, counting down.
CGAGATTTTGCGGAAGAAATAAATCGAGACCACCGCCAGCGCGGGCAAGATGATGATGGATAAAACCGCCAATTGGACGCTGAGTGTCATAATGGCGACAAAATTGACCAAGAACAAAATGGCAATGCGCCCCAATTCGACCAATTCCTCGGCATAAAAGCGCCTGACAGCTTCGACATCGGATGTTGCGCGTTGCAACAATTCGCCAGTTTGCATTCGATCATGATACCGAAAAGTCAACCGTTGCAGATGGTCGTAGATGTAATTCTTCAAGCGCCATACCACATTTTCGGCTGTGTAAGATGCCCAGCGTCCGCGCAAAAAGTTGAACCCTCCCTCGGTGAGCGCCAAACATAAATAACCGAGCGCCACCAATGGGATGAGCGATGCTAAATCGGGGCGAATGAAGATGAAGCTCTGCACACCAAGCCCCGCCAGTGCTGTCATATCGGTGAGTTGTGGCAACGGCTTGAGCAAATCATCCACAAACCAGCCGATGAGCAAAAATCCACCCGCACGTCCCATCGCCGCCAAAATGAGGCTGATAATCGCCCCAATATAAAACCATTGATACCCCGACATCATTTTTAATAAACCGACCACGCGCATCTTCGATGTGATGACGGCGTGCCTAAAATCGTACATCGGGATTGTTGTTGTTGGTGTTGTCAAGATGACTTGACCTCCTAAAACAGACCTAGAACAAAATTATAGTCCCCTCAGTATATCATAAATCATGAATTCTTGTAAAGGTCTTTAAG
>PGTJ01000164.1 GCA_002794515.1 Phototrophicales bacterium | reverse complement strand
CGGGTATCCTTATATCTTGGGTTATTTATATTATGCAACAAATTGCTTGGTGAAGGCGATAAGCCCATCTAACTTCGCCACCGCCGCACCACTATCAATCACCTCAGAGGCAACTTTGATGCCCTCGGCAATATCGCCCGCCTTGCCACCGACAAAAATCGCCGCCCCTGCATTGAGTAAGACGACATCACGCTTGGCATCGCGGATAGAACCATCCAACACACCGCGTAAAATCGCGGCATTGGTGGGGGCATCGCCCCCCAGAAGATCGGTGATAGTTGCGCCATGAAAGCCATATTCCCGCGGGTCGAGGGTATAGGTATCGACCCGTCCATCTTGATAGTGGCTGACCGTATTCGGTCCTGTGGTGGTGAGTTCATCCATATTGCCATATCCACACACAACCATCGCCGAGATTGCGCCTAATTCGCCCAAGACATGTGCCATTGTATCGGTCAAATCTGGGGCAAAAACACCCATCAATTGACGGCGTGCGCCCGCAGGATTGGTGAGTGGTCCGAGGATATTGAAAATGCTCCGCACCCCCATCTCACGGCGGGGTGCGATAACATATTTCATAGCAGGATGCAATTTGGCGGCGAATAAAAAGCCGATGCCCACTTCATCGACACATTGCCCGACTTGTTCGGGTGTTAAATCTAAATTCACGCCCAATTCTGCCAACACATCGGCGCTCCCACACTGGCTACTGGCGGCGCGGTTGCCGTGTTTGGCAATCGGGATACCCGCCCCTGCCGCCACAAATGCCACAGTAGTGCTGATGTTGAATGTCCCCGATTTGTCGCCACCTGTGCCACAGGTATCCAATAACGATGCGCCTGCCGTTTTGGTGGGGACTTTTTCTGAATTGGCACGCATGGCGATGGCGCTCCCTGTAATTTCGCTAAGGGTTTCGCCTTTCATCCGCAAGCCCATCAGATATGCGCCGATTTGGGCAGGTGTGGCATCGCCACGCATGATTTCATTCATCACCGCTTCGGCTTCGGATGATTGCAGATGTCCGAATTTGCCAATGAGGTCTATTGCACGTTTAATATCCATGCTGATTTTGTCCCTGTTGATAGATAATTAGACCGCTAAAAATTGATTTTCGACAAAATTTTGCAAGATGCGTTTGCCATAAGTGGTGAGGATGCTCTCTGGGTGAAATTGCACACCCACCACTGGATAGTGCTTATGACGGAGCGCCATAATCTCACCTTCTTCGGTGAAGGCAATCACCGCTAACGAATCGGGCAAGGTGGATTCTTCTACGATGAGGCTATGATAGCGCGTGGCTTCAAACGGGCTGGGCAATCCAGTGAAAAGCGGGTCATGAGCATGATAAATCATGCTGGTTTTGCCGTGCATCAGGCGATCTGCCCGCCGTACCACACCACCATATGCTTGTCCGATACATTGATGTCCCAAACATACACCTAATAACGGGATGTGTTCGCCTAAATGCTGTATCACATCTAATGATACCCCGCCATCATCCGGATTGCCCGGACCTGGGGAAATCACGATGTGTGAAGGGGACATATCTCGAATTTGGTCGAGGGTGATTTGGTCGTTGCGTACAACACACAATTCCCCGCCCAATTCACCCATAAGTTGTACAAGGTTATAGGTAAAACTATCGTAGTTATCAATGACCAGTATCATTTTTTATCGCCTCTTTCATCTTTAGGCATTACACGGGCAATTTTTCCTTCGAGGTGGGTGGTATCATTATTGGCGGTAATGCGCCATGTCGTGCCTTCATTCATCACAGTGGTGACAGAACTATTGCCGAATTGCAGATAATGTTTGGAATCGACATCTGGAATGAGCGCCTCTAACATTAGATTGATGGTGATGGTATGCGACACAATGCCGATGGTGCTATGCTCATCCTGATCGTGTTTTTTAAGGATGTCTCTCAGACAAGCTTGGGCGCGGTGGCGAACCTGATTGAGCGATTCGCCACCTGGGATTTGAAAATTATCGGGATCTTGTTGGAATTGTTCATATTCATCGGCATACCAACCATGAATTTCTGGCACCGTCAGCCCTTGCCAATGTCCCACAGACCGTTCACGCAGGCGCTCATCGAATATCGGCGGGTAGCCCAGTCGTGTCGATAAAATTTCTGCCGTCTCTTTGGCACGGCGTAGATCACTGCTATACAACACGGTCAGACCGATGTTGCGAATAAAATTAGCCAGCCGTTCAATCTGATAGCGCCCATAATGATTGAGGGGCGATTGCACCCAACCCTGAAAACGTCCTTGTAAGTTCCAATCTGTTTCGCCCGGTCGGATGAATACCAATCGTTTCACGCTCATGTGGTGTGCTTCCTTTCGTATCTGTGTATAAGACTATATCAATAACTTTATTGCAAGCCTCGTTCTGCATAATGGATAGCAACCGCCAGCGCCCGCGCCTTATTCAACGTCTCTTCATATTCGGTGGCAGGGTCGCTATCCGCAACCAGTCCCGCGCCCGATTGCAAGTATACCCTATCGCCTTTGATCACCAATGAGCGAATGGTTATACAGGTATCCATCGAACCATCATAACTAAAATAGCCGACTGCCCCGCCATAAATCGCACGGCGTTCACCTTCTAAATCTTCGATGATCTCCATTGCTCGCACTTTGGGCGCACCACTCAGTGTGCCTGCGGGAAATGTGGCACGGAACAGCGAAAAGGCATCATATTCTGGTCTGACTTTGCCCTGTACTTGGCTGACGATGTGCATCACATGCGAGTATTTTTCGACTTGCATCATCTGAGTAACTTTGACCGTGCCATATTCACAAACACGTCCCAAATCGTTTCGTCCCAAATCCACCAACATGACATGTTCAGCCCGTTCTTTGGGGTCTGCTAATAATTCTTCGGCGAGTTTGGCATCTTCATCATCATCTGCACCACGTTTGCGCGTCCCAGCGATTGGACGTGTGGTAGCAATGCCATCTTCATAACGCACCATCATCTCTGGAGATGCGCCGATGAGCGTAAAATCACCACCAAAATGCAGATAAAACATATATGGCGATGGATTAAGCGCCCGCAATGCCCGATAAATGGTCAATGGCGAGGCGCTTGTACGACAAGTGAAGCGTTGTGATAGTACAATCTGAAAGGCATCACCCGCTTTGATATGCTCTTTGGCACGGCGAACATTCTCCTCGAATTTTTCTTTGGTCACATTCGATACCATCTGTTCGCCAAGCGGGGCGGGTGTGGGTTGTGGCATGGGCAATGGTTGGCGGATAATCGCCGTGATTGCCTCAATACGCTCGACCGCATCTTGATAGGCGCTGGCGGGGTCGCCTGTGTTATGTGCATTCGCCAAAATCGTGAGTTGATGTTTGGCATGGTCGAATATGACTAGCGTATCGGGCAATAAAAATGCCGCATCGGGCAATTCATCCAGTGGTCGAGATGCTGTTTGGGGCAGTCTTTCAAAATAACGCACCACATCATAACCAATATAACCGACAGCCCCCCCTATCAAGCGGGGCAATCCGTCTATTTTGACAGGCTGATACCGATTGAGTTCGGCTTGGAGCGCATGAAGCGGGTCTTGCCCCTGTGGGAGTGTCCATGACGTGGTTTCGCCATCAAACGTGCGCGTGACCACGCCGTCTTTGAAGGTGATCATGCCTTTGGGATTCACCCCTAAAAACGAATACCGACCGACCTTTTCGCCACCTTCAACACTTTCGAGCAGAAAAGCAGGTTGGTTATGTTGGGTGAGCTTGATAAATACTGAAACAGGTGTCTCTAAATCGGCTAATAAACGGCGATAAACAGGGACTAAATCGCCCATATCAAAAAGTGGTAATATGGCATCAAAAGAGGGGGTAATATCCGTTATTTGGGTAGGTGCAGGTGTTGTCGCAAAAACCATCGTTCATTCTCCATCACAGAAAATAAAACCCGCTCGAATACAAGGACGAGAGCGGAAGTCTCGCGGTGCCACCTTGCTTCTGATGGTTGCGCCATCAACCCTTATCGGATGCGATGATTGCTCATGACATCCTGCGCTATGATAACGGTGCGCCTCCGATGTGACCTACTGGGTGTTATCCGTTCTGCCACACAACTCCCCGACCCATTCATCATCAGCGTCTTGTACCACATTCACACCCGCTAGTGGCTCTCTGAACAGCGTTTTGATGATTACTCGCTCGGTTCAACGTTTTTCAGTATTTAGATTAGACAACATAGTAACGTTTATTTCGGAATCTGTCAAGCGAATTGATTGACAATTAAGAAAGAATTGATTTAGAATTAAGATATTCGCACACAAGTCCCACCAAAGACAACTGTTTAGGAGACAAAACATGGCAGGATATGTTGCAAAACCATTTATTGCAGGGACACCACAGGCAGAAGTGATTGGTCAGACGATGATTTCGTTTGCCGATAATCTGGAAGCATCGCTCATCATGCCAATTTTAGAAAAACACGGCTTGACCGACATCACCCCCAACGCATGGTATCCGCATCAATTGTGGCTAGACATCCTCAAAGAAATGAATGACTCACTGGGTGGAGAGGCGACATCGGCATTTGTGGCATTCGGCAGGCAAGTGGTGAATAATGCCGTCATGCCAGATTTTATCAAGACTATTCCCGATGCGCTCAATGCGCTTCATGCCATTCATCACGCCAATCTACGGAATATTCCCGAAGAAGAGGGGTATAGCATCGAAGTGCGTGGCGAAAAAGATTATATCGTATATCACAATACCCCTAACCCTGATGATGCTATTTACGGCTTTATTTGGGGGTTAGCCGCCCGTTTTAAGGGACCTGGCGAAAGATTTACTGTGCAAAAAATTGATAATCCTGCCCCAGACAAAGCGCGTTCTGCCTTTGAAGTGAAATGGGGATAGTAACCTGATGCACATCCCCCACCCATGTTCCTATTAGGTTTTATGGGTGGGGCAGAAATTAGCATACCCGCCTAGTCATCGGCTCAAAGTCGATAGCTATTTTCATTCTAAAAGCCCATTAAATGGGCTAATTTTGCCTGATTTTGTGGCATGGGCATATCACCTGTAGCACCTTTCGTGTACTTTATGGCGATTAGCGAGATGCTTTGAGCATCTTGTGATAATCAAGGTACAAACGGCTGTTTATTTGTCTAGGCTTCTTTCTGACTCAACATCTCTGCCAATTTGCGAATTTTTTGCCCCGTCTCGTACCAGCTAATATCACTCAGACCGAGTTTATCGCGTAACAGATCATCTTCCATGCCCAGTCGATGGTCACGCACAGCACACGTCCAACGTAATACTTCAAAAGTCAGATTAAACGGCAATTTCGCCATCTCGCCAATATCCGTGAGGATATATTCTAAATTTCGGGCGGTACAAGTGATGATTTCTGGTTTGCGAATGCCGTCTTTATTCGGCTTTTGTGGATATTGCTCTAAATACAAATCCAACAAGTTGAGCCAATCGGGGTCGAGGGGGATGCGTCGCTCTTTATATACATTACGCGATTTATGACGGATGGTCAAAATCGGATTGTATGGATTGCTACGGTCGATATGTTCTGGTTTGAGCGCCATCACCTCCCCTTTTTTGATGCCCGTATCCACACATAGCCGAAACAACATTTCGGGACGATAATCTTGGCTATCACCTTTTCTGAATCCGCGACTCGCCTCGATGCAATCCCGAATTTGCGACAAAGACAATACATCCGATAGAGGGGCAGGACCAGACCGTTGCAACACCGCTTTAGCAGGATCTTGTGAGATTGCGCCAATGCCTTTTAACCAACGAAAATATACCTTGAGCGTGGTTACACGGCGGGCATAAGTCTTTCGGCTACATGGCACACCGCGCCCGACTTCCATCCAATGTAAAAAGTCGTTCAGATCGGATGTGGTGAATTCGCCAATCGGGCGGTTATCATCTAAATAACTACCTACAAGGCGCAAATCGGAATCGAATGATTTTAGGGTATATTCCGATTTGCCCGATTCGCGCAAGAACTGCATAAAAAAGGGATATGTCCATTTGAGAGGTGTTTTTTTATGAATATCAGAAGCACTTTGAGGTGGTAAATCGCTAAAAAGCGGGAGTTGGTGTTTAT
>PGTJ01000533.1 GCA_002794515.1 Phototrophicales bacterium | reverse complement strand
TCTCTATTGTGACCGATGGGGATTATCGGATACAATAATGAAGATTCAATTGCTTATCTTTTAACGCTCAAGGAATAACAAATTATGCCTTTGCGGATATTTAACGTCATCGGACGCGAAAAACAAGATTTTATTCCCCTACAAGAAGGCTATGTGGGGATGTATGTGTGCGGTCCGACAGTCTATGACCATGCCCATTTGGGTCATGCGAAAAATTACATCTCATTCGATGTGGTGGTGCGGTATCTGCGTTATAGTGGGTATCGGGTGTTATATGTGCAAAATATCACCGATGTCGGACATCTGACCGAGACCGAATCGGGTGAAGATCGCATCTTGAAAAAGGCGCGTTCGATGCAAGCCAAGCCAATGCAAATTGTCGAGACCTATACGCGCAGTTATTTTGAAGATATGGATGCGCTCGGTGTGGTGCGTCCCGATATTTCGCCACGCGCCAGTGGACATGTGCCAGAACAAATCAAGATGGTCGAGACGCTCATCCGAAAAGGTCATGCCTACGAAGCTAACGGCAGTGTGTATTTTGATGTGACCACAACCAATGCCTTCGGCAAGCTCTCGAATCGCAAACTCGAAGAGCAAGAAGAAGGCACACGCGAAGCCGTCCGTGGCGAAAAACGCAATCCACAAGATTTTGCCTTATGGAAGCGTGCCGACCCCGAACATATTTTGCGTTGGGATAGCCCCTGGGGCGAAGGATTTCCGGGGTGGCATATCGAATGTTCGGCAATGGCGATGAAATACTTGGGTGTGACATTCGATATTCACGGTGGCGGGATTGATAACATGTTCCCCCATAACGAATGCGAAATCATCCAAAGCGAAGCCGCCAATGATGCCGAATTCGCCCGTTATTGGATGTTGGTCGGTAGCCTGACAGTAGATGGCATCAAGATGTCGAAAAGTTTGGGCAATTTCGTCACCGTCAAAGATGCGCTGGCGAAATATCGTCCAGAGGTGATTCGCATGTCTGTCCTCAGCGCCCATTATAGTAACCCTGTCGATTATAGCGAAGAGGCGTTACAAGGGGCGCGTGGTGGTTGGGAGCGATTGAATAATGCCTTCCGTTTGGTGAGCAAAAAGCGCGAGACCGCCCCTGATAGCGATGAGGGCAACAGCTTCTTTGCCCGTGTTGATCAAACTCTAGTAGATTTCAAAGAGGCGATGGATGACGACTTTAACGCGCCCAAAGCGATTGCCGGGTTACAAGAATTCGCCCGCGATGTGAATAGCCTGCTGAAC
>PGTJ01000111.1 GCA_002794515.1 Phototrophicales bacterium | reverse complement strand
GGGGTATGACTGATCTTCATATCCCTCTTTATTTTACACCGAATTACAGTTTATGGCGCGGTGATAATTTGCCAATCACTACCCGTACCCAATAGGCGCAACACGGTAGCATCGGTACTGCTGATATACAGGCTCGGCACATTATTGAAGGTGAAAGCCGTTTGGATGAAGCCATCGAAACTAATCTGTACATTGGTCGCCAATTGCAGGCGGTTGCGTACGGTATCGTTGCCACGCCACACAAAGCCCAATATGCCAATCGGCTGATACAAATTGGGTGGTGGGACGAAATTTTCTTGACTTTCGGGATGAATAGCAGGGTCATAGCGGTTATCAAAGCGCAACCATTTGGGCGACCCACCATCATTGAACAAGACATACACCGAATTGGTATTGCCGATATAAATCATGCGCCCACTTTGGAATTGTTGCTCGATGATGAGTGTTTGTTGGGCATTATCTTCTGGACATTCTTCTGGTGGTGGACCGAAAAACCACTGGACAGGACATGCCAACGGGATGCTCAAGGTTTGTTCTGCGGTGAGCGTATTATTGCTGGCGCTGATCAAAAATGTCACCTGTCCTCGATCGCGGGAGCGGGTGGTGATGGTCAAGTTGCCCGCCGTATCCACATTCCACAGCCGTTCTCGTTCCCCTGTTCGGCTGAGTTGATAAATGACCACCGCACTGGCATTTCTGGCAGACCAGAATAATGTCACCCGTTCACCAGGGGCGACCGCCACCGAATCGGATGTAAAAAATTCGATGCGCGGGTCATTGGGACCGAATGCACGGGTCGGTGTTGGCGCATCGGGCGCAGGGGTGCGCGTAGGACCAAAGAGTGGTGTGGGTGTAGCACCGCCCAATGGGGTCGGGCGTGGGGTGCTGGTGGCGGTGATAATCACACTCGGCGTATCGGTCGGCTCAATTGTAAATGTCGGTGTGAGGGTTGGCGGGTCGGTGGGGATAATTTGCGCGGTGGTGGCGGCGCATCCGCTCAGTATCCAACCGATAACCAACCCTGTCATCAGGCTTATGGTGCGTAATCGTCTCATAGCATCTCACTTTGTTCATCTGACACATATTGTCGCCAAAAATGACGAATTAGCAAGTAAACATTTCACCCATAATCGCTTGCAAAGCCTTAAATCGGGGTTAACCGTTTCATCCCACAAGGGCGGTAGGCTTATAAAAAAGGTATCGTGAGGCACGAAACATGACAGAAATATATGACCAACCGATTTTGCTCAAACGGGCATCCAGCAACGATTCGTTTATTTTGGGGCATACCCAAGAACAAAAAGGGTCTGAATTTCAATCTGGCGCACGGGCGGAACTCACGCCATCGCCACTCACACTCGCCTTAAGTTCGATTCGGGGGCGCTTCATGGCACAGGCGATGATTTTCATGGTGCCAGATACACGCGCTCATCGCTTCATCGCGGCACGCTCGCCCATGCTCAAAGCCGCCATTTTACGGGCGATGCCTCAGAAACCACAACCAATTTTAGCCACGGTCGCCGTTGGATTTTCGCCTGTGACCATCCTCATCGCCCATGAGCGTCCTGATGTGCGCGTCATCGAGATCGATACGCCAGAAGTCATCCAAAAACGGAAAACACGCTTGCGCCATGCACCCGACATCATCATCCCCGATAATATCGAGACATATAAAGCCGATTTATCAACCATAGCCCTGACCGATGTTTTGGGAGATACGCGCCCTGATGTGATGGATATTACAGGCGGATACTTCACCCATGCAGAACTGACACAAGTCGTCCGTTATCTGGCGGATGTGATGTCGGATGAAGGGGCATGTGTATGTTACTTGCCATGGTTTGATGGGATAGAGCAAATCAAAGGCGCGGCACGATTTTTCAAAAGTCAGATTGGTGATTATCCGGGCATGGTCGGTCATGTGGATACCGCCAAGCGGATTTTCACCGATGCGGGGTATCAGACGGTTGAGGTGTTATTTCCATCACAATTTGGTGCAGAACTGGGCTTGGAAACACCGATAATGGACATCGAAATTTTGGTGATTGCTTATAAACAGCAAAAATAATAGCGATGGGCGCAATATGATGCGCCCATATGCTCATAATGCGCCGTTGGTCAATGAGCCAACATAAATACACGTCTCCCAGGGGATAGCCACATCTTCGACATCTATCCGTTCATCGGTCATCATGACCCCACTATTGCGAACAATGGCAATCGGTCGCGCTTCGGCGGTCTCGCCCATGACCATCTGGGCGCAGGCACAAATTTGGTCGGCGATGCCGCGTTGTGTGACCATCATCGGATTGCCGAATAAATCGGGTTTGCCCCGTTCATCTTGGATGGGATGAAAGCCTGCAGTCGAAATCGCCACGCCTGTCGTCCCCCACCGACCGGGCATCAGCCAGCTATCGGTCAAAATGATGCCGACCATCACACCAAGCCGATTATAAATTTCTTTGCGGATATGTTCGGCAAGGGCATACGGTTCACTGGGCAATAACACCACCTGTCCACTGGGGATATTGGAGCGGTCTAAACCCGCATTGGGCGAGATCACGCCATTTTTATGGGTGAGCAAAAATCCCACCATCACCCCGTTGAATTCATGCGTGATACCGCCAAAGATATGGTCTGCCTCTTGAATGACCAATTGGGTTAAATGCGGATTCATATGATACCGATTGGCAATTTCTTGTGCCTGTGGGCTAATTTGCACCGCATCGAGGGCGACAATCCGCCCCTGACTGATGGCGGCATATTTACTGCTGATTGCCAATACATCGCCTGTTTGCAGATGTTCACCTTCGGCGACAATCGCCGCGAGGATGGTCTCGATCAGGTCGAATGGGGCTTGTTGCACAGGCGCAGATATCGGGGTAACGATGAGCGATTTGGGATTCACGTTTTCCTCACTCCAAGAAAAAAATAACAGATGATGATAGGCATGATAATCCAAGCCACATCATCCGTCAAACATCCATTATAAAACCAATTCCGCCATCATCCGCACCACGTTAATATCCACTGCAGGGATATTCATGGTGGTGATAGGGCTTTCTTTCCACATCTGCAAACGGTCTTTGATGCGATCGCGTGTGCCACATAACGCCACATCATCAACCAAAGCATTGGGGACAGCCATCATCGCCTCGCCTTTATCACCCGCCAAATATAAATCTTGAATTTTGACGGCGGCTTCTTCGTAACCATAACGACAAGCGAGATCGAAATAAAAATTTTTGCCCCGTGCGCCCATGCCACCGATGTACAACGCCAACATCGGCTTGACTTGGTTATAGGCTGTTTCGAGGTCGTCATCTACCACCACAGGCACGGTAGGGGCAATATCAAAATTGGCGATGCTCTTGCCATTGCCTGCTAAGGCGAATCCTTCTTCGAGATAAGGCTTATAGGCGCTGTCATAGGCTGTTGGCGAGAAAAAAATCGGCAACCAACCATCGGCGATTTCGGCGGTGAGGGTCACATTTTTCGGTCCGATAGAGGCGAGATAAATCGGAATATCAGGTCTGCCATGAATGATACTTTTGAGCGGTTTGCCCAACCCAGTGGCATCTTCGCCCGCATAAGGAATACGATAATATTCACCTTCATGAACAACAGGCTCTTTGCGCTCAAAAATCTTGCGGACAATCGCCACATATTCGCGGGTCTTGACCAACGGCTTGCCATACGACACACCATGCCACCCCTCCACCACTTGCGGACCACTCAGACCTAATCCGAGCAAAAAGCGCCCACCCGATAACTGATCGAGCGTCATGGCGGTCATAGCGGTGTTGGCGGGGGTGCGTCCGGGCATCTGCATAATCGCCGTGCCGAGATGAATATTTTGGGTCAGTGCGCCAATCCACGCCAACGGTGTAACCGCATCTGAGCCATACGCTTCTGCCGACCACACCGCATAATAACCCAATTTATCGGCTTCATGGATGATGTCCATCGGCAATTCGATGCGCGCACCAGAATAATTTAAGTTCAAACCTAAACGCATTTTTCTGCTCCTCATCAATCAAAAAAATATTTATTTTTGCCGTGACTATTGTACACGCTTCTGCCCAAAATATGGATGAAAGATATGCCTCATGAGATAATTGGGTCATGTCCGTTAGGCGTGGTTATTTGCTACAATAACGGCATCACTATATACACAAGCAAAAGGATAGATGATGGAATTTTTACGCAGGCTCTCGCTGGAACAACTGATTATCGGCTTCGTGATTATCGTGGTGGTGATCGTCATTGGTGTGCTGGTCACACGCGATACCAACCAGCCCGTGGTGATTGATTATAACGTCACCACCCCAACACCGTTCATCGATTTTAGCAACACACCGATTGTTATCCCCATCACCATCACCGATGTCCCCTGATGATGCACCGTATCTACGCGCTATTGGGGCGGTTATTCCCCACAAAACAACCGCCCACCTCACCAAAACGGATACTCATCCTCAAGCCGTGTTGTATCGGTGATGTGGTGATGACCACCGCCTTGCTGGTGGCGATTCGGCGGGCTTATCCACAGGCACATATCACCTTTGCCGTTGGCAAGTGGTCTATGGGGGCATTAGAAGGGCAAACCGCCATAGATAAGCTACTCGATATTGGCACGGGGGCAAATCCTGCCAAGAGCATCGGCGGCATGTGGCGCACTGTGCGCTTATTACGGGCGCAAAGAGGCGAGATGGTGTTCGTCCCAGATCGCTCACCTGTGTTGGGATTAGCCACATGGCTGGCGGGCATCCCGCATCGGGTCGGATTAGACAGCGCTGGGCGCGGATTTGCTTATACTGTCCGGGCGATGGTGCATCCTGATGAAGAGATCAACGAGGGCGAGATTTACCTGCGGTTGGCACATATGGTGGGCATCATCACCGATGGCATCCATACCCATATTGATATACCCGAACACATACAACAGACAATCGAAAAGCGATTAGCCGAGAAAAATATCACCACGCCATATATCGTCATTCACCCGGCTGGCGGGGCGAATCCGGGCATGGTGATGAGCAGTAAGCGCTGGTTGCCACAGCATTTCGCCACGCTGGCGACATGGTTGCATCATACTTACGGGGCGGTGATAATCTTCATCGGCGCAAATGATGATCAGCCGATTATCCAACAGGTGATACAGCACCTGTCTATCCCCTATCACGATTTCACAGGCGAATTGACGCTCATGCAAATCGGCGCATTGGGCAAAGCAAGCCTGATATACATCGGCAATGATACAGGATTAACACATCTGGTAGCGGCAACAGGGGCAAAAACAGCCATGATATTGGGTCCGTCATCACCAAAGCGCTACGCGCCATATCATCCCAATGCCATAGCCCTCTGGAAGCCCGTGACATTGCCCTCTGGCGGTGTTGAGCAACAGCTAATCGGTTGGGATTGGGAACGCGATGGTATTGGTGTAGAGGCGGTCATCTCTGCCATCGCGTCATTTTTATCAGGGCGTACAACTTGATGGAAATGTCATACTTTGTGTATTCGGTTCTTGGGTGATAATTTCGATGGTGTCAACACCTGCGATCGGCAATAAACCCAAAAATGCCTCTAGGGTAGTCTTTGCCTCGGTATTGGCACGAAGCAAAATCCCTTCTTGAATCGATAAGCCACGAAAATGCACCAACGCCGTCTTTCTGGCTTCGCTCTCGATATTCGGCGCGGGGCTGGCGAATACCCCTGTATCCCGCGAGATGACCCCGCTCGCCCCTTCATCGATAAAGCAATCCTGAAGCACGGGTGGTGGCAAGATAATCGTCAGGGTTGTGTTGTTGATAATCACATCTTGGGGTTGAATGGCGCTCAGGTTGACCCCTGCTTGGATGCGCCCAACGGCAAAATACACCAATCGATCGGAATATAAGGCTTGTAAAATCGGTGGTAACTCGCGCTCAGAGGTGATAATCTGCGAAAAGTTATATTCGACGGTGGTCAAATCGGAGAGTTGGCGCACACTCTCTAAGACCGCCTGTTGCGATACGGTCTGATAGACGGGTGGTGGTGGATTAAAAATTTGCCCAATGCCGTTGAAGATATTGCCGATGATATTCGCCCCACCGATAATCACGAATAATATCACACCAACAGGGATGCCCAAACAACCAACAAGCCCAACCAAGCCCCATGCACACCCCGAACAACCGCGTTCTTCATCGACCTCTTCATATTCGTATTCATCATCCATCTGGTTGGCACGTCGCACACGCTCATCTACCTGAATCGGTTTATCGGTCATATATTTTCATCCTCATTTTACAAACGATTAAATTAGCGTCCATTCAGCATAAAATAACTTGTTTATAATCTCACTATGACCATTATAGTCAAAATGAGGTGCTATCATGCCATTCAAAAATGAAATTTTACCCAATTTACCGGTTATCTATACCCATTACACGGGTCAACTATCGGCAAATATTTTAGAAGAATCGATGATGGATTTGCCAGCTTATATCCAGCAAATTCAACGACCCATCATTTTCCAGATTTTAGATGTGAGAAATTCGGATATCGATTTCAATGAGACACTGTTATTCTTCAATAAAATTAGCAAAAATCGCCCTGAATGGTTAGATAAACTCACCTTTGAGGTGATGTTTGTTGGCACAAATAACATGACAAAGTTCAGTACACAATTGTTGGCGCAGGATCAATTTGGCGGATTATCGATACCAATTTTCAAAACGTTTGATGATGCGATTGCCTATATCCAAACCCGCATAAATAATATGATTAGAAAGTGAAATGAGTATATGCTCACTGCATTATATGATGGTCATTGTGTGATATGCAACACCACCCGCAGGCTTGTGCGCGCTTTGGATTGGTTCAGGCGGGTGGAATTTTTAGATTTACATCTGCCAGAAGCCAAAAGTCGGTATCCACAAATTGACCACGACAAGGCAATGGGCGAAATTCATGTCATCGACCGCGATGGTCGGATTTTTGCGGGATTTTACGGCACAAGGCGCATGTTACGCGCCCTGCCATTGGGCTTGCCGATATGGGCGATATTACGCCTGCCCATCATCGGCGATTGGTTGGGGGTGCGTGTCTATCGGTTTATCGCCAAGCATCGCTATACGATTAATCGGCTACTGGGTGTAGATTTGGCGAAAATCCGAGCCGAAGAAGCGCTATGCGATGACGCGGGTGTGTGCAAAATACCATGATGCTCACGCCCGCGCCAACATCACCAGCCACTCATTTTGCAATTGCAAGGCGCGGTCACGGATATCTGCCCAGGTGGCATGATGGGCAATGGCTTTTTCGAGCCAGATGAGTGCAGTATGCTTATCGCCATTATCGGCAAAAATTCGCGCCAATGTCACCCAATTGCGCGTTTGGAACATGATGGATTGACATTTTTCTGCCCCATCAATGGCAGTATCTATCAATTGTCGCGCAGTCATAAAATTGCCCCGCGAACAAGCAATTTCGGCGCGGATATTATCGACCATCACCATGCCCCAAAGACGGTGAGCATCCTGTTCAAAACAATCCGATGCACGGGCAATGAGTGCCTCCGCTTCATCTAAATTTCCCAATAAACATTGATGCCAACCCCAACCGATAAGCGCCCATGCCATACCACGCTTGTTATT
>PGTJ01000150.1 GCA_002794515.1 Phototrophicales bacterium | reverse complement strand
CACCTGATCAATCTCACGCGCATGGATGGTGTGACACAAGCTCTCGCCAATTTTGAACGTGCGGCGCGCACCAACCTCCGAGATTTGCTCACAGGGTTAGGCGGGGCATGGAACAACGCCCAAAAATTTGGTGGCTCGGCGGCGGAATCGCCGAATTTTCGTGGCTTTTTGGATATCACCGATTTCATGAAGCGGTTGTTTTTTCAATCGACCATCACCCCAGAATTATCATCTAGCGCCTTAGAAGTCATCAGCGCCATCGAATATACGATTGCCTATAGCCGTGCCGATGAATTCCTGAGTGGTGCGAATGGATTATCGATTTATTTTCCGTTGAATACAACGGCTTATACCGCTTTTGGCATCAATTTGGGTTATCCCACCTATGCCCCAGCCGACACCGCCTCGTGGCAAGCATTCTTCATGGCATTCCATGACACCATCACCAGCCAATTACGCCCAGACAATTTGAATGTCGAATTGGTCGAGATCATCGCCACAGACAACACGGTGAGCATCTACGACCCGCCGATTATCGTCATGGATGTGCAAGGGCAGGGCATCGCCAGTTTGTCGGTGTTCTCGATGTGGGAATTGCCCAACGGCGCACAAATCATCGTCAGTGACGACCAAGTTGCCCGCTTATTGTATTTTGATATCGGAGACGAGACATTCCAACTGGTCGAATATGATGAGGGGCAATTTCAGTATATGTGGAATGTATTCGCCCCAGCCTTATCTGATGGCAAGAACATTGTGCCTGTATTGCTCGAAACACGCACCATGCAAGACGCTGTCGTCTTGGGTGTGTATCGACGTGCCAATGGAGATGAACTCGAAGCCGCGCTCGTATATGATAATATTCAAGAACGGATCACCGCACTGGTCGGACAGACCGCACAAGGCGCACCATTTCAGGTGCGGATTCAACCGGGCGATACATTCACCCCTATCTGGCAAGGATTTGACCCCAACGGCAATTTTGTTTACGAATTGGCAGATACCAGCCTCGACCTGACCAACGGCTTGCCCACATTGCAATATCTGCCCGCTAATGATGGTAATTACCTGATTGGTGTGCGGATACAAGACCTCGCAGGCAACATCAAACTCGATGCCGAGCGCCTCACGGTGCAAAATCGTGGCTTAGATGCCTCATGGCGGGGTTATAAAAATGCGGTATGGGGCTTGAACTTCTTGTATCCATTCACATGGTCAGAGCCGAGCATCTTCATCACACAAGAAGGTAATCCAGTCATCATCATGGATAACCCTGTGGATGAGGTGAATACCATCGCTATTGCCGTATATGGAGCAACATCACTAGAAGATGCCATCGCCGATTCGCGTTCTCGCTTGATGCGCGAAAGTGAAGTGACCACATATGACCAAATCGTCCTGACCAACTTCCCCTATAGCCCAACTGCCTTCGAGTTTGAATATACGCTGGCGGGCATTCGCGTATCGGGCATTCGCCTATTTTATGATATTCCACAAAATGATGGCGTTTATGTGTTGAACATGACCGTCCGCACGGGCGATTATGAAAACGGCTTGAATATTGTCGGGCGCTTGGCGCAGACCATCTCGTTCTTCCCCCCGCGGGATTAATACGCTGGGTGTCGTGGCATAGATGATCGTGCCACGACACATCTTTATGCTTTGACCTTCTGCACCGATTTGAGCAACCCCTCGACAATGGCATCCGTCGGCACGCCTTCTGCCATGCCTTCAAAATTGAGCAACAAGCGGTGGCGCAAGCTGGCGAAGGCAATCGCCTCGATATCATCAAACGACACATTAAACCGCCCTTCGAGCAGGGCATGGATTTTCGCGCCCATGATGAGGGCTTGTGCGCCACGCGGTGATGCACCATAACGCACATAACGGCGCACGGCATCTGGCGCATTCTCGCTTTCGGGATGTGTGGCGATGATAAGTTCCGCCACATAGCGTGTGACATGCGTAGGGACGGGCATATTCAGCGCCAATTCGCCCATTTGTAGCACCTGTTCACCATCCACCACCTTCTCGGCTTTGGGAGATATATTGCCCGTTGTGCGTTCGATGATGGTCACGAGGTCATTCACAGTCGGAAAATCCACATCAATTTTGAACATAAAACGGTCGAGTTGTGCCTCTGGCAGGGGATATGTGCCTTCTTGTTCGAGTGGGTTTTGGGTGGCAAGCACAAAAAATGGCAACGACAGGGGATACACCACCCCGCCCACCGTCACCGTCTTTTCTTGCATGGCTTCGAGCAATGCCGATTGTGTTTTTGGCGTGGCACGATTAATTTCATCTGCCAATACCAAATTGGCGAAAATCGGTCCACGCTGAAAGCGAAATGCCTTGCGCCCGTCTTCTGTATCTTCCATGATGTTCGTGCCTGTCACATCCGATGGCATGAGGTCGGGTGTGAATTGAATACGGCTAAAATTCAACGCCATGGCATCGGCAAGTGTGCGGATGAGTTGTGTTTTGCCCAATCCAGGTACACCCTCTAATAAAGCGTGCCTGCCCGATAACACACAAATCAACACTAAACGCACCACATGCTGTTGCCCGACAATCACACGCGATACTTCTCTCTCAATGCTACGGGCAAGTTGGCTAAATTCTGCGATTTCCATATTCATCCTCTTTATTTTTATTAATTTTGGGGGGTATTCGATGTGCGTGGCGCGAGCGATGTGAAATATTGGCGGATGACATCACGCATCCCCAGTGGGATATATCCCGCATTCAGGGCGGTATTGGCATTTTGCAAATAGGTATCAAACACCTGATTATAGGGTACAGTGATATTACCGCGCTCATTATCGCTAAAATTGCCCTCGCGCAATGGTTCTGTGTTGGTATCGGGTGCGAGGATGATATCTTCGCCGTCATTCTCGCCACCCAGTCGCAATGGGGCAAAAACCACCTCATATTGTCCCTGACCACGGTCTTCACCACCTTGCCCCTCACCCTGTTCGGGATTGGTCAAATTCAAGCCACTGGTGTCTTGGCTTAAATCGGCTTGATTATCTCCACCGCGATTATCGGTCGGGGTATTGCTATCCAATGTTGTCCCGTGGGTTTGTTGCGATGGTTGTTGCTGATTGCTATTTTGCGATTGCCCCAATTGCGCCGTGTCGCTTTGAGATTGATTACCACCTTGTTGCCCTTGTGCATCGCCTTGCTGGTCAGAATTGCCCACATTATCGCCTTGCGGATTTGGGATCTGATTTTGTTGCCCTTGCTGTTGTTGCCCACCTTGCGAATTTTGGGCTTGCTGATTTTGTTGGGCAGATTGTTGATTTTGCTGATTGCCATTCTGTTGCTGAGATTGTGCCAATTGTTGGGCTTGCTGTTGCATTTGCTGGGCAGATTGCTGTAGATTTTGCGCCAATTGCTGATTTTGTTGGTCATTCGCCGAATCGGGTTGATTCAATTGTTCTTGTGCCTGATTCAACGCATCTTGTGCGCCTTGAATATCGCCATTTTCCAACGCATCGGCGGCTTGTTCTAATGATTGTGCCGCATTGGGATTGATTTGCGCCAATTCGCGTGCGGCTTGGCGCAGGGCATCGGCTTGTGCCTGATTGGCACTGACGCTGGAATTATTGTTATTGGTCGGGTTTTGGGGATTATTTGGATTTTGGGTGTCTGATGGCGGTTCATTTGCATCCTGATTACCCAATTGGGTATCATCAGTGGTCTGTGGCGGTTGTTCTGCCAGATTTTGCTGAACTTGGGCTAACGCCTCACTGAGCGATTGGGCTTGATTTTGGCTATTTTGTAACGCCTCTAATGCCCGTTGGAGCGCCTCTTGTTCGGCTTGTGTCCGTTGAGAGATATTTTGAGCGGTCTCTTCTAATAGATTTTGCATATCACTGAGCGTGGCGATCGCCTCTTCTGTGCTGATTTGCGGATTTTGCAAGGTCTGTAAGCTCACCGTCAATTCGCGCAGAAGTTGTTCACGAGTCGCCGAGTCGAGTGTGGGATTATTGGCAATATCTTGAATGATGTCTTTCACCGTCTCGGCGCTTTGATTAATCTGTGCTTGTTGGGCTTGTGCCAATGCCAATGTATCGCTATTCGGATTCGGCAATAGGTGCAATATCACCAATATCACACAACCCCCCAGCACAATCGCCCAATCCAGTCGATGGATAACCCATTTCAGGCGCTGTTTATATGCTAAATTTTGTGCCAGATCTTGTGCATCGGCAATTTGGGCAACTGCCAAACGGTCATCGCCTTGTATCGCCCCTGTGATGAGTTCCAATGCAGTAGACACCCGCTCCTGCAAACCAAATTCGAGGTCGAAGTAGCGTGCGACTTGAATAGGGTCGCGTTTGCGGAATAAAAAGAAGCCGATAAATCCCAACAAAAATGCGCCAGTCGCCAAGATGGTGATATATAAAATATCTGGTAAAGCAAAGATTGGCGAAAAACGCCCAATGATTGCCATAACAATCCCAAACACCAATGGCACAAGGAGCATTCGTGGCAACCATATCAACAATTTTTTGATGCGCCAGCGCCTATCCCATGTGTAGAGCGTATTCACAAGGACGGTATAGCGCGTATCAGATGCGGTCATGATGCCCAGTCTTTCGCTTTTTGACGATCGGTGAGGATATAGTCCCGCGCCATATCGACCAATGTGGCGGTGCGCCATGATTGCGCCCGATATATCTTCCCAAATAATTCTATCATAGAACGGGTGAAAGGTGATGAACCCGCCACTACGATTAATTTGACGAATGCGGGTAGTTGTCTATCCAAACGCTTAAATTCTGCCAATGCGCCCATCGGCATATTGGGTGATTTTACGGCATTAGCCAACACATCCACCCGATGTTGGATATTTTCGCCCATAACAAGCGATATGCGGAATGCCTCGTGAAAATCATCCCACGACCATTTTTCGTCAAAATCCCAACGGATAATCGTTTGGGCTTCGTCTTCCCAATATACGACAATGCTCATTTCATTCACCCTTCTCTGATTTGTACGTTATGCTTCTACGCGACGCATCCGCCGCACTGCCAAGACCACCATCACCGATGAGAGCATCATATAAATGGCGGTGAAGATCAACCATGGGGCGACCACAGGCAAAATGCTACTATCGCGCAAAATGACCTCATAAAAAAATACCCCTTGTTGATTAACCAATAATTGTTGTGTTTGGAGCGCCGTCATGATGGGGTTAAATCCATCGGCAATCGCTTGTAAATAAATTAACACACCTTGCGCGATGACCGTGGCATTCGCGCCCGAAAATAATTCTGTCAGAAGGCGCACAATCATGTTCAAGCCGAACCATAACCCAACCGTCATGACGAATGCCAGTGTATATGCCCGCAGGCTGGCGGTAACAGTGCGTTCTACCGTTGTAGAAAAATATAACCCAACCGTGCTAAAAGCAATTGCCATGACCATCAAAATCACAAAGGCGATTGCCACCTCGACTTCGGTGACACCCCCGAATAAAAAGGCGATGCTCTGCAAGGGAATCGCCGACAGGAGCAACAAAAAGATGTAACTCAATGCCGATTGCAATTTGCCGATGATGAACGATGGTTTGGGCAATAGGGTGATATGCAACAAATCATATGTTTTCCGTTCGCGTTCATTACTGATTGCGCCTGCGGTGAAAGCAGGGGCGATGAACATGATGAGCAACAATTCTAGCCCGACAATCCCGCCGAATAAGCGTCGCCCCAATTCGCCCGTGACCGATGTGAGCGTGACGGGGCTATTGTTGCGTTCGATAAGATAAAGCAAAATAGCAAACCCACTCATCAACGCCAAATAGACACTCAGGACGACAAACGCTCGTGCGCCCCGCATCCGTTCTCGCAATTCTTTGAGCATCAATGGATTAATCCGAAAGGCGCGCAAATCACGCCTGAGCAATAGCATCACATAAACACTCATGCCAATGGCGACCAACGCAGGTGTATAGCCTAAGCTCACCATCAAACCGATATTGAAGCCCAACCATGCCAAAATTGCCAATGGCGACCACACCTCATGCGCCACCACACCGACCATCACCCACACCACCGCGCAAATATTGCCAACAGTGAGCAAAATGGTGATGAGCAATGCCACATCTGATGCCCCAGCAAATCTGCTCAGGAGGATATTTTTGAGCGCATCGAACACATTCGGCGAATTGATAGCCGCAACGATGCCCAACAGCATCAGCAAGAGGGTTATCGCGCCATATGCCACTGCGCCATATGCCAGCCACTTGCCCACATGTTCAAGGCGAATTTCTTTGGGAGTCAATAAATCATCTTCATAATAGGGGATTATGGTCATTTCTGTCATAAAGTGAACCTTTTCTTATGCTTTATAAAAGTGTATTCAATCTGCTATCTAACCACAATAGAACTAAATATGGAGTTTTTATGGAGCGCATCGTCAGGAAAGCGTAGTACAAAAGTCCATTTTACACCATCAATATGGGTG
>PGTJ01000280.1 GCA_002794515.1 Phototrophicales bacterium | reverse complement strand
CCTTTAGTGCGCTTGATGTGTTTAGCCAGACGCTTTGAGCATCTGGCGCTAAATAGCAATCAAGACAAACAATCTGTAATAGAGCATATCACAAAATGAAACTGAATAGGGAAATTGGGGAGTAAATGAAAGGGGCTTGCCACAACAAGCCCCAAAGCAGTTATAACTGTTCGCCGATACCCGTCAGCCCGGTGTTGATTTTAGGCTGATTTTTGGCATTTGGGTCTTCATCTTTGCCGAAACGGATGACTTCGCCTGTGTCGGTGATGGCTTCGACCGCCAAGCCCAAACTTTGCAATTCTTTGACCAACACACGGAAGCTGGTGGGAATGCCCGGTTCATCAATCGGCTCGCCCTTCACAATCGCTTCGTAGGTCTTGACGCGCCCTTGCACATCATCGGATTTAACAGTAAGCATCTCTTGCAGAGTATATGCCGCACCATAAGCTTCTAATGCCCACACTTCCATCTCGCCAAAGCGTTGACCACCAAATTGGGCTTTACCACCCAATGGTTGTTGTGTGACGAGGCTATACGGACCCGTAGAGCGGGCATGGACTTTATCTTCGACCAAGTGCGCCAATTTGAGCATGTGTACATAGCCAACGGCAACGGGATTATCAAACGGTTCGCCTGTGCGCCCGTCATATAAGATGTGTTTGCCATACAAGGGCAACGGTTGCCCTGTAGCATACATCACACGGTCGGCGATCACGAACAAATCTTTGGTCTCGGCATGATCTGGGATGCGCGTATCGGGCGCATGATAATGAATCCAGAAGCGCAAAAACCAATCGGTGAATAAGGCATCTCGGCGATGGCGTTCTTCAAGAGAGAGACCGTGGGTATCATACACAATCATATCATCGGGGTTCACACCCTGTGCCTTCATCCATTCATTGAGGACAGCACGGCGTTGATAGGTGTAATCGGTATTGAGCAAATCGGCATCATATTCGGGATTATCGCTCAACCACTCATAGATGAACACCCGACACACTTCATCATCATCTTGCCAATCTTCGGGATTAAATTCTTGTTCTTTGAACCATTCCCAAGCCCGTTCAGTGAGTTGTTTCCATGCCAAATCCATCAACCAAGCACGTCCTAAATCGGCGCGGATTTCGCTCTCTTTTGCGCCATCAAACACGGGTGTAATGGCGCGGAAGCCCAAGCGGTCTGCCGCCCATCCCAAGTGCAATTCCAACACCTGACCAATATTCATCCGCCCAGGCACACCTGTCGGGTTGAGGATGATATCGACCGGGCGACCATCGGATAAATACGGCATATCTTCAATGGGGACGATACGGCTGATCACACCTTTATTCCCATGACGACCTGCCATTTTATCGCCAACGGTCAATTTACGCCGTTGCGCCACGCTGACGCGCACCATCTTCTCGACCCCTGCGGGCAAATCGCGGTGTTCTTCGCGGGTGAAGGTCTTGACATCGACCACCTTGCCCCTATCACCATGTGGCAGGCGGAGCGAGGAATCTTTCACTTCGCGGGCTTGTTCACCGAAAATGGCGCGGAGCAATTTTTCTTCTGGGCTGAGTTCTTTTTCACCTTTAGGGGTGATTTTACCGACCAGAATATCATTGGGACCCACTTCTGCACCGATACGGACAATGCCATATTCATCTAAATCTTTGAGCGCATCTTCGCCGACATTGGGAATATCGTAGGTGATTTCTTCTGCGCCGAGTTTGGTATCGCGTGCTTCGACCTCGTGTTTTTCGATATGGATGCTGGTGAACTTATCGTTGCGGAGCAAATCTTCGCTGATGAGCAAGGCATCTTCATAATTACCACCATCCCACGACAAAAAGGCGGCGAGGACATCATGACCAAGCGCTAAATCGCCATAACGGGTCGATGAACTATCGGCGATTACCTGCCCTGCCCGCACATATTCCCCTTTACGGACGATGGGACGTTGGTCAATGCAGGTCGATTGATTAGACCGGTCATATTTGCGTAATTTATAAACCTTCTGTTCGCCATTTTGTTGGCGGATGACGATCTTTTCGCTTTGGACGCTAATCACTTCGCCTTCAACATCTGTGACTAGCACCTGACCGCTATCTTTGGCGGCTTGGCTCTCCATGCCAGTGGTGATGCGCGACACCTCTGGATTGAGCAATGGCACGGCTTGGCGTTGCATGTTCGACCCCATCAAGGCGCGGTTCGCATCGTCATGCTCCAAGAAGGGGATGAGCGCGGCGCTGATGCCGACAATTTGACGCGGGGCAATATCGATATAATCTACACGATGACTCGGCACGTTGATGAAGCGTTGGTTATGACGTGCCGATACGCGCAAGCTGACGAATTGCCGTTTGTCATCAAGTTCGGCATTGGCTTGGGCGATGACGAAGTTGTCTTCCATATCTGCCGATAGATAATACACATCATCGGTCACAAATGGCACAACAGGCACTTGTTCGACTTTCGCCGCCAGTAATTTATTCACCACAGCAGGCGTGACAACCGTGTCTTGTTCGACCACCACATTCTCGTTGGCATCTTCGACATCATCGCGGATAGTGCGCCCGATGAGTTCGGGGCTGGTGGTGGGCAAGAATTTGATCACCTTGCGATATGGGGTCTCGATGAAACCATATTCATTCACCCGTGCATAACTCGCCAAACGACCAATCAGACCGATATTCGGACCTTCGGGTGTTTCGATGGGGCAAATCCGACCATAATGGCTATGATGCACATCGCGCACATCGAAACCCGCCCGTTCGCGGCGCAACCCGCCAGGACCCAATGCCGACAGCGTACGTTTGTGGGTGAGTTCTGCCAATGGGTTGGTTTGTTCCATGAATTGCGATAATTGCGATGACCCAAAAAATTCACGAATCGCCGCCACAATCGGACGGATATTGATGAGGCTGATGGGCGAAATGCTATCTGTTTCGCGGATAGACATGCGCTCCTTGACCACCCGTTCAGTACGACGCAGACCAATCCGCAATTTATTCATGATGAGTTCGCCGACTGTCTTCACACGGCGGTTGCCTAAATGGTCAATGTCATCGGGTTGTAATTGTCCATTGTTGATGAGGATCATGCGCTCAATCAATTTGACAATATCGTATTTGGTGATGGTGCGGATTTTGCGCGAAATGACATTATCTAACATCAGACGTTGATTCAGCTTATAGCGCCCCACCCGTTCTAAGTCGTAACGGCGCTGATCGAATAATTGACTGACCAAATATTCACGGGCGTTATCTAATGTGGGCGGGTCGCCTGGGCGCATCCGCTTATAAAATTCGAGCAATGCCAACCGCGAAATGTTCGTCTCGCTCTTCGCGCCAATCGTCCAATCGGGTTCCATTTTGATGGTGTTAAGGATATAAGGATGGGCGGGGTCGTTATCGCTATCGGCATATAAAGCCAATAATTCATCGTCCTCACCTGTTTTGATGGGCGAGAGTTCTTCTGGGAGCATATCTTGCACCGATGCCATCGCCCGAAGCAAAATG
>PGTJ01000641.1 GCA_002794515.1 Phototrophicales bacterium | reverse complement strand
GATAAACAACAACGCATTGCCAATGAAACACTCGAAATTTTCGCCCCGCTCGCCAACCGTCTGGGCATTTGGCAAATCAAATGGGAACTCGAAGACCTCAGTTTTCGCTATATTAATCCAGAAGCCTACCGTGAAATCGCCCATAATTTAGATGAACGCCGTGCCGACCGCGAAGCCTATATCAGCAAACATGCAGGCACGCTCCGCGCAGAATTAGAAAAACATGGCATCACCAACGCCGTCATCACTTGGCGACCCAAACATATCTATAGCATCTACAAAAAGATGCAACGCAAAAATTTGCCATTCGATGAAATTTACGATGTCCGTGCCATGCGAATTATCGTCAATACCATCCCCGAATGTTACATCACACTGGGCATTGTGCATCAGCTCTGGCGACCGCTCCACAAAGAATTTGATGATTATATCGCCAGCCCCAAAGAAAATTATTATCAGAGCCTGCATACAGCAGTCATCGATAATCGGGGCAAGACCATCGAAATTCAAATCCGTACCTGGGAAATGCACGAACACGCAGAATATGGGGTGGCGGCACATTGGCGTTATAAAGAGGGGAGCAAGGGACGCGATGAAAAATTCGAGTCGTTC
Source organism: Phototrophicales bacterium (assembly GCA_002794515.1). Taxonomy (GTDB): domain Bacteria; phylum Chloroflexota; class Anaerolineae; order Aggregatilineales; family Phototrophicaceae. Next base: position 105 of record PGTJ01000641.1, on the reverse strand, counting down.
ATCGCACATCTACGAAAAATGATGGAATTCGGTTCAGAGGTGACAGAAGACCCCGCCGATTTTATGACGGGTATGAAAGAAGATGTGTTCCGCAGTCATATCTAT
>PGTJ01000451.1 GCA_002794515.1 Phototrophicales bacterium | reverse complement strand
CCGCAATGGTGCTATAGGTTTGCATATCCCGTCTATGATGATATGCTGTGCCGATGAATTGCTTGCGGAACTGACTTAAATCATCCGTATAAGCAAACCATAAAGCGGGCAATTGATGTAGATCGGCATACTCGTATGATGTGACATATGGTGGTGAGGTCACAACCAAACTGACACTGTTATCTGCTACTGGCGATTGGCGAGCATCTTGGCAATAAGCATCTGCTTTCACCTCTAAATAGCCATTTGTTCGTAACATCTCATAATAAGCCTCATGTGGGATCGCCAAGATAGCTAGATATAAAAATGCCAATTTGTGTTTTTCTGATGGACGATACCAAAAATCGAGGCGCTCATGAATGGGTATGGCGATAGCGTCTTGTTCGTCATATTTTGCAAAACGCCTGACCAACGCATGAAAGGCTTCGGTGATGCTCAATGGTTCTAGTACATTGATTTTTGCTGATGAAATGAGATGTGCCACAGGGTTAATATCTGTTCCTGCGCTGGTGCGCCCGCGCACTTTTGCCTCGACCAATGTTGTGCCACAGCCCATAAATGGATCTACCACCAAATCACCAACAGCACTATACATTTCGATAAGTCGCCCTGCCAATTGTGGGATGAATTTCGCAGGATAGCTGTGATAAGCGTGGGTGATATATCCCGTATCTTTGCGCGTTGCGCCCGTGAATGCCCACGAATGGTCGATAGGTATATGGGCAAATTGGTTCACAATATCATGAGATGTTTTGGATAATGCAAATTTGTCGGGTGCTACCATCTTCAGCTCGCAGATCAGGTCTAGGACAATTGTTTGTAGTATAGCACAACTTCTGCATAAACCAACATTTCGCTCTGCACAAAATCATCCTATAATGAGGGAAATATCGGTTATATGAGGGCTATGTGGATGAAAAAACAAATTGTGTTAATCGGCATCATGGTCATGATGAGTGTATCGGCATGTGCTGAAACGGTGGATAATCAGGGATTGCCCACACGGGTCGAATTGCCTACGGATGATATGGTACTGATCAAACCGCCCATCGATTTGGCGCAAACCACGCTCACACCCACACAGGCAATCAGCAGTATTGCCCAGCTACCAGCATCATGGACACCTACCGAAACCCCAACCAAGACCTTCACGCCTAGCGTCACGCCATCTGCCACCATCACCGACACACCTAGCCCAACACCGAGTATCACATTCACGCCCACCCCCACACCCACCGAGACGCTCGAAAGTGCGCCGTTGCTCTCATTGGCAGAACTCGCCGCCCGCATCACCAATTTGCCCCCCACGTTTGATATTCCACCTGGATATTTTCAGCCGAACCCCACGCCGATTACATTTGGCACATCACCAACCAATTGCACGATTTTGCCTGCTGGTGGATTTGCCAGCGCATTACAAGCCGATTCGGGTTTGGGCGCGTCATTAGGATGCCCCAGTGGCGCGGTTATCAGCCTGCAATCTGCCACACAGATGTATGAACGCGGGAGTATGATATGGGTGAATGAGAGTGGTGGTCTGATTTATGTGTTGTATGGCAACGGCACATTCCAACGCTTTCCAGATACATTCATCGCTGGTCAAGACCCTGATAGCGGTGGCGAAATGCCCCCTGCTGGTCTGATAGAACCTGTGCGTGGCTTTGGCAAAGTGTGGCGCACCATGATGGGTGTGCGCGATGGTGTTGGGTGGGGGGTGACACCCGAAATGGGCGATACCGCCACCATTCAAGAATTTGCCACTGGACGGCTGATTTACTTGCCCACACGCGGGAATATTTTGGCACTGACCTATTCGGACAGTCCGTATAGTGGCACATGGCGTGTGGTATTGGGGACATATTGATGTTCATCGGTTACACAT
>PGTJ01000458.1 GCA_002794515.1 Phototrophicales bacterium | reverse complement strand
GTCCAGACACTTCTGGCAAATTCATATCTAATATGATGAGATCGGGTATTTCGGCATCGAGGCGTTCCAATGCCACTTTACCGTTGGTGATTTGTTCACAATCAAAACCCATCATGCCAATTGTCAATCGATAGATTTCACCAATTTCTTTGTTATCTTCAATCACGAGGGCTTTTTTATTTGTCATCCCCATATACCTTTTTCATAGATTGGCTAGTGTATATATTATAACCCATTTGTTGACGAGGTAAAGATTTTATGACAGAATATTGATAAACACTTTTGTGAAATTTGGAACAAAGGAGGTATGAATATGGATAAGTGGCAATCTGAACTCGACCGTCAATTAGAAAAATTGCGCCAAGAGGGGGCATTCGATAATCTGCCAGGGATGGGCAAGCCGTTGAATTTAGCTGATGAGTCGCATGTGCCACAAGAATTACGGATGGCATATCGCATTTTGCACGATAACGACATGGCACCCGATTGGATTATGTTAGGCAAAGATATTGAACAATCGACAAAAAATCTGCGCCAGAGCGTCATTCGTCATTTGCGCCAATATCAAGATGCCTTAGCCAAAGCAAGCACACCCGAACATCGGCAAAATGTCGAGCGGGTATGGATGCACGCCCAGCACGAATTACGGTCGCAAGTGAAGGCACATAACAACATGGTGCTTAACTTTAACCTCAAAGCACCAGCAGGCATTCGGCATCATATTTTGTTCGATTTAGAGCATGAAATCGCCCGACAGAAATCATAAAAACGGTTGTTCATATATATGGGTTTGTGATACACTGTGAGTTATCACCTATCAATTGAGGTTGAACAGTCACATGCCACAACAAGCCCTTTATCTGAAATGGCGACCAACAGATTATGACGAACTTATCGGACAAGAGCATATCACGCGGACGCTCCGCAATTCGTTAAAAGCGGATAGAATCCGTCATGCTTATTTATTTAGTGGACCGCGTGGCACAGGCAAAACGACTACCGCCCGTCTTTTGGCGAAGGCGGTCAATTGTACGCATCCCGATCCCGATAAACGTCCGTGTAATGAATGTGCGGTGTGTGTGGCTATCAACGAAGGTCGGTTTTTAGATTTAGTCGAGATCGATGCCGCCACACATACAGGTGTCGATGACGTGCGTGATTTGCGTGATAAAATCGCCTTCCGACCCGGCGAGGGACGTTATAAGGTCTATATTATTGATGAGGTGCATCGTTTTACGGGCAATGCTTTCGATGCCCTGCTCAAAACACTCGAAGAACCCCCAGACCATGCGATTTTTGTGCTGGCGACCACCGAAATTGAAAAAGTTCCTGCGACCATCAAGAGCCGATGTTTGCAATTTGAATTTCGGCGGGTATCGCTCAAAGAGGTCACGGATCGCCTCGAAAAGATCGCCCGTTCAGAAGGGCTAAAAATAGATCGCGCCGCCCTCGAACTCATCGCCCGTCAAGGGACGGGTAGTGTGCGTGATAGCATTAGCCTGCTCGACCAAATTGTCAGCGACCCGCATGAGCATATCACGCTCGAAGTGGCGCGACGCATCCTCGGCACCGCCGATATGGGCGCGGTGAAAGATGTCATAGACGCATTGGCACATGAAGATGTGGCAAATGGCTTGCGTGTGATTCATCAGGCGATTGATACAGGCAGTGACCCACGCCAGTTTGGTCAACAAATTGTCGAACATCTGCGGGCGATTCTGCTCACCCAAACCGCTAGTCCAGATTTAGTCGAAGCCTCGCAAGAGGAAAAATCCTTCTATATGCAAATTGCCAAGATGATAGATCGCGCCAAATTGCTCAAGATGGTACACAT
>PGTJ01000725.1 GCA_002794515.1 Phototrophicales bacterium | reverse complement strand
GTTTTGGCAGTGCCAGAGAAGGCGATGCCATATAGGTTATACACACCATCTTTGTCGATGCCGGTGAAGACCAACAGCGCATTGCTATATGCCAAGCGCGATTCATGGTCGATGGTAATATCATCTTTTAATCGGGCGAAAAGCGCATTTTTGGTATTCAGATTGATAATCCGAATGCGTGCCGTGCCATTTTGTACCAAAATGTATGCCAATATGCGCCGATTATTAATCGTGAACAGAATCGGTGAATAAGGATCACCAACTTCCTCATCGATGAAAGCTTCTTCCACCCCATTTTCGCGGATGTAGATGGTGTTATCACGCACATACACAATGCCGATCATATTGGCGATAACGGGTATGGCGTTGTTGTCGATACCCAATTCTTTAAGGAGTAGTTCGGGTTGGGCTTCATCTTGTGCTAGGGGTGGCGGTTCCAGTGGTTGAATGACTACTCGTGTATCGACAACGGTTGTAATGGGTGGCACC
>PGTJ01000800.1 GCA_002794515.1 Phototrophicales bacterium | reverse complement strand
TTTTTGGCATCGGGCAATTCGGGCAATTGGGCGCGAATCTCTGCCACCCATTCCCGACTGACCATGACAATCGGCAAATCGGGTTCGGGGAAGTAGCGGTATTCATCGGCACGTTCTTTATAGCGTTGGATGATGATTTTGCCCTTATTTTCATCCCAACCGAGGGTGGCTTGTTTGACGATCTCGCCTTTTTCGTATAATTCAATTTGGCGTGCCACTTCATAATCAATCGCCCGCACCATACTGCGGATGCTATTCAGATTTTTGATCTCGGTACGTGTGCGATAATCGGTATCATCTTTGTGCATAACGCTCACATTGGCTTCAAAACGCAAAATGCCCTTCGACATATCC
>PGTJ01000258.1 GCA_002794515.1 Phototrophicales bacterium | reverse complement strand
CCCCGACATTGACCCGTTTGAGCATACTGGTAATCAGGCGATCTGCCCCTGGCTCGCGCCCTGCGTTGAATGTGGTGAAATATTCATCTTGGTCAACACCAATCACATACACCCCTTGTTGAGCGGCATATTTGATGCCTTCGCTACCTGTAAAGCCCGCCGCCCCAAAAATCACATCTGCGCCTGCTTCGATCAGCTGTGTGGCAATCGCAATCCCCTCTTCGCTGTTGGCAAAGCTACTGGCATATTCGCCCAAAACGGTGACTTCTTTGCCAGTGTCTGTCATCGCCAAACGCGCACCTTGTTCAAAACCATTCCGAAAACGTTTAATCACAGGGATTTCAGGTCCAAAAATGCCACCAATGATATTGCTCTCGGTCACTAAAACGGCTAAATAACCCGCCAAAAAGCCACCTTCATCATCTTTGAACTGCACACCGACATAATTAGGAGCGCCATCGACCACATCATGATCTACGCCGATAAAAAATTTATCAGGATATTCTAGCGCGATTTGGGCTGTCACCTCTGCCAACTGAAAACCCACTGCAACCACAATATCAAACCCTTCAGCACAGGCTTGCAAATTCGGGTACCAATCTGCACCCTGTAATTCGGGGTCAGATGGAATATAAATGACCGTTTCGCCCAGTGTGAGATCATAATCATCGGCAATCGCCGTCAAGCCTTCCCATGAACTTTGATTAAACCCACCATCATCGACAAAACCCACATTCAATACCATGCACACCCGTCTTAGACCACGTTGATCATCTTGTGCCAAAGTCGCCGATACCCCAATCATCACCAAAACCAATATCGCCAGTACTCCTTTGCGTATCATATGATATGCTCCTTTTCTGTCGTATTCATCGGGATGGCAAAACACAGTTGCCCTTATAAATAGAACGCAAAACGACCAAAATTACAAATCTATTTTGATGCAATTGGAACAAAAAAAGACGGCGTATATGCCGTCTTTGTTATTAAACAGGGATAACATACGGGCGTAAATATTGCCCTGTATGGCTATGTTCAACCATGACTATCTCTTCGGGTGTGCCTTCGGCAATGACCATGCCCCCCCCATCACCACCTTCGGGACCTAAATCGATGATGTGGTCGGCGACTTTGATAATATCCAGATTATGCTCAATCACCACAATGGTGTTGCCTTGATCGGCAAGTGTTTGGATGACATCGATGAGGCGTTTCACATCCACCGCATGTAAACCTGTAGATGGTTCATCGAGGATATATAATGTCTGACCGGTCGCCCGCTTCGACAGTTCTCGGCTGAGTTTGACCCGTTGCGCCTCTCCCCCACTGAGGGTTGTGGCGGGTTGCCCAATGCGGATGTATCCCAACCCAACGGCTTCTAATGTATCCAGTTTGGATGAAATGGCAGAGAAATTCTCGAAGAAGGCAACCCCTTCATGTACCGTCATATTCAATACATCGGCAATACTTTTGCCCTTATACAACACCTGTAATGTCTCGCGGTTGTATCGTGTGCCTTTGCAGACTTCGCAATCGATGTAGATATCGGGCAAAAATTGCATCTCGATTTTAATTTGCCCCTGCCCCTGACAATTCTCACATCGACCACCTTTGACATTGAAGCTAAAGCGTCCTGGTCCGTAACCCCGAATTTTGCTCTCTGGCAATTCGGCAAATAATGAGCGGATATTATCGAACATCTTCGTATAAGTGGCGGGATTACTCCGCGGTGTTCGTCCAATCGGGCTTTGGTCGATATTGATAATTTTATCAATGTGTTCAATCCCATCGATACCATCATGAGCGCCAGGGCGTTCTCGACTGCCATTGACGATCTGCGCCAACTTTTTATACAAAATATCGACCACCAGCGTGCTTTTGCCACTGCCACTCACACCTGTGACACACGTCAATTTGCCAAGCGGAATTTGTACATCGATATTGCGTAAATTATTCTCGCGTGCGCCTCTGATGGTGATAAATTTTCCGTTCCCCGTGCGTCGTTTATCTGGCATGGGAATAAAAAACCGCCCAGAAAGATAATTCCCCGTAGGGCTATCATGATTTTGCATCACCTCTTCGGGTGTGCCTTGCGCCACGATATTCCCACCAAATTCGCCCGCGCCAGGTCCTAAATCGAGCAACCAATCGGCACAGCGCATGGTCTCTTCATCATGCTCAACCACCAAAACGGTGTTGCCTAAATCGCGCAAGCCGATAAGCGTATTGATGAGGCGGGCGTTATCGCGCTGATGCAAACCAATCGATGGCTCATCCAACACATATAACACCCCCGTGAGCCGACTGCCGATTTGTGTGGCAAGCCGAATCCGTTGCGCCTCACCACCGCTCAATGTGCCAGCAGAACGGGCTAAATTCAAATATCCCAAGCCAACATCATTCAAAAAACGCACCCGCTCGGCAATCTCTTTGAGGATCTGATGCCCAATTTGCAACGCCTTGCTATCTAAAATCGGTGTTGTGCCGTTATCCCCGCGCAAACTGCCCACCCAATGCACCAATTCCGATACAGGCAATGCCGTCACTTCGTTGATGCGCTTATCGGCAATAGTCACGGCTAACGCCTCTGGACGCAGGCGGTTGCCATTACAGACAACACATGGTGTTTGGATCATGTATTGTTGCAACATCTCGCGCATTTCTTCAGATGCCGTCTCCCGATACCGCCGACTCAGGTTGGTGATAACCCCCTCGAAATTGGCTTGATAAATGCGTTGTTGCCCATAACGATTTTCGTATTGAATCGGGATACGTTTACCCCCAGTGCCATACAACAAAATCTGTTGTTGCTGTGGTGTGAGTGTATTCCATGGGGCATTCATCGATATGCCATAATAAGCACAAACCCCTCTTACAATGCCCGTCATCCAGCCATCATCATCAAAATTCCAACCATTGGCTTGGATTGCGCCTTGTACAATGCTCAAATTCGGGTTGGGAATGATCGTTTCGGGGTCGAATTCCAGCTTAAAGCCCAGTCCCTGACATTCTGGACATGCGCCTCGCGGTGTGTTAAAGCTGAAGGTGCTGGGTTCGATTTCGGGGATGCTCCCATGCCCATTCACACAGGCTAATAATTCGCTGAAGAGCGTATCATGCGATGTATCGGTCGTCACATCATTGATGATAACAATCCCTTCACCCAATTTGAGCGCCGTCTCAATCGAGTCGGTCATGCGGGTGGTGGCACTTTTTGCCTCTTCATCTTCGGGATTATCGTAATGCCGAACAACCAGGCGATCGACCACCACTTCGATATTGTGGATAACATACCGATCGAGGCTGATTTTTTCATCTAAATCGCGCACTTCACCATCAATACGGGCGCGGGTGAAACCGCTTTGCCGTAAATCATCGAATACTTTGGTATGATTGCCCTTTTTATTCTTGATGACAGGCGCAAGGATTTGAATGCGTGTGCCATCGGGCATTTTTTGCACCGCCTCGACAATCTGTTGGGCGCTTTGGGCTTTGACCTCTTCTCCACACACCGGACAATGTGGGATGCCAATCCGCGCAAACAACAGGCGCAGATAATCATAGATTTCGGTGACAGTGCCAACAGTCGAGCGTGGATTTTGGCTCACACCTTTTTGGTCAATCGATACGGCGGGGCTTAACCCCTCAATTTGGTCAACATCAGGCTTTTCCATCTGACCTAAAAATTGACGAGCATACGCGCTCAAACTCTCGACATAACGGCGCTGACCTTCGGCAAAAATCGTATCGAATGCCAATGACGACTTGCCCGAACCCGATAATCCACTGATGACGACCAATTTATTACGCGGAATTTCGACATCAATATTCTTGAGGTTATGCTCACGCGCACCTCGCACCACGATTTTATCTTGCATAGGTATTTATCTTTGTCTCTACTCAAT
>PGTJ01000311.1 GCA_002794515.1 Phototrophicales bacterium | reverse complement strand
CAAGTTATTGTCACAATCTGATAACCGCAACATCAAGGGACAATTTATTAGTCGCTTATTGAATTTGCTCCATATCAAAACCGTCTTACAACGGACATGGATGAGCCTATCGCCAGAAGAACAACGGGTGTTGTTGCGTATTGCCGATGATAATGATAATCCTAAAAATCCCGATGCCATCCTCATAGCTGGTCGTTTAGTGAATAAAGCATTAGCAGAACTCGATTTTGAACATGGCGTGTATCGCATCTGTGGTGGATTGTTGCATGAATATCTCAATCGCTATACCAACCCGCCACCACCCGTACAACCCAACAAAATATCGAGCCAAACGATGTCGAGTGTGAATATCAAACAATTGATACAATCACTCTCGCCGATAGACCGGAATGTATTCAATTATCTGGTCAAAAATCCCAATCGGGTGTGTACATTTGATGAATTGCTCAATGCCGTATGGACAGATACCGATAAATCGAAACGCGCCCTCGAAGCCTCGATTCACCGCCTGCGCCGTCATCTGACTGATGGTCAAGAAATACAAAATATTCGTGGACGTGGTTATAAATATATCGAACCCGCCAAAATGCACGATTAGTCGGTTATGATGGTGTGGCATACCCAAATGGATATGTCACACCAAACACCGCTCAGGGCATTTCTATCAATTCCAACTCAATCCCATCGCTAAACAAGGCAAAATCGCGCACATCATAATTGGTCGTGCCAATAATGCTATAGGCATACGTATTCAATGCGTGTGCCAATGCCGTCAAAATATGATGACGGGCAGAATCGGCATATTCGGCAGATGTCGCGCCTCCGCTCGTATTGGTGATGTTGCTCACCGACCAGCGCATCATCGTGCCACCACCCGCAGAAGCAACGGTTAATTCGACAACCCCCACCTCGCCATTGATAATCACCACTATTCGTAATTTATCTGGTGTGACAAAATCGGTGAGAACGTACGACCAACCTGTGGGTATGGCATTCGTGCGTAGATGATAGAGCAAATCTTGTTCGTTCATAAACGGTTCAAAGGCGACATACAACATTGGAGTATTTGAGGCGACATTAATCGGTTTAGAATCGAGGATGGCATTCAGCGTGGTATTCACCAACTTACGACCACCAAGCGTCCCTGTCACCGACACACTCAAGGTGCAGATGGTATCGCTGGCGATCGTGCCACCCGATAGCGTAATCGTGCTACCGCCACCAATGGGCGAGAATGTACCACCCGCACACGGATTCGATGGACTGGGTGGAGAGGCTACGGCTAAGCCCGTTGGCAAATTAATGGTGAAGCCCACACTGCTCAATGCCGACAAATCTGAATTATCGATGGTGATATTCAAAACAGTCGTGCCGTTTAATCCAATCTGATTAGATGTGAAACCCAACTGGAACTGAGGCGCAATATTCACGAAGAACACCGCACCACCAACCAAATTCGATAGGTTTGGCGTGGTGCTGTTGGTCACACGGAAGCGAATCGTATCGGCGGCAGTATCCTTCACTGTACCGCCCACGGTTTGCCAATTGCTCCCATTCCACCACCATAAATCATAAGCATTTTCGCTCGGACCGTGCGTGTATTTGACCACGATATCCACACCGCTCACACCTGTAACAGCGCCTAAATTCGCTTGGACAACTGCCGAGCGCAAGCTACTGGCGAGCGGTCCATCAAATGGATTTTCCGTCAGCGATGCCACGCTCATCGGCACTTGGCTATTGCCATATTTGGTCATGGTGATGCCAATAGTGGTCAAATTGCCCACTCGTTCGGGTCCAATACCAACCACCTGACTATCACGACCACTGGTATCTGCACCGTTATCCAAACCGACATAAATGGTGAACAACGCCTCATACGATTTGCCATCATGCGAGACGATAGTGGCACGAATGAGTGCCGTTGTTGGGGCTGATGGGGCATTATAATTGACAGTCGCCTCTCCACTGCTATTGGTCAAGGCGCTGGAGGCGCTCAATGACCCACCACCGCTCACCAGTGTAAAGCTCACACTTTCGCCTGCACCAATCGTCACACCTTGCAAGGTATTCACAGTGACCGTCACAGGGGTAGACGCGCTGGTAGCGATAGTATCATCACCCGCCGTAAAGGCGATGCTGGTCGGTGGGAAAACCGATACGACAGGGGTTGTATTGGGGTTATCCATCGGCTTGACCAATAACACCGATGTGAGTGGCAATACACCCGTCACGGTGATGCTCGAACCCGATACCGTCCAACCTGTGGTGTTACTCACCCCATTATCGGGCAAAATATCATAAAATGTCCCCGTACAAGCGGCAGGCAGTGGCATATCGGCATTATTGGTGATATTGCGTGTGTTGGTCAAATCACGATTGAAGAAGGCAATAGCACATTGACCGGTCACCGTATCGAAGCGGGCATATCCATATGTTTGGAAGTCATCACGGATGGTCACTGTCCATAAATCGCCTGTCCGTAATACCTCATAATTGCGCCGTGCCAACGCCAATGTGCGATAATAATTCTGCAAATCGGTGTTGGGCAACCCACTGGGCAAAGACCCGTTGGAACTCTGGAATGGATAATTATCATACCCCCACACCATTGTATGGCGGTTATAGGGGTCATCTTGGACGATGCCAGTGACTGTTTTGCCCGCGCCCCAAGTGGCATATCCACCATAATCGCGTGCGCCCAAACCGACTTCATCGCCATAATAAATCGTTGGTGCGCCTGGGTAGGTGAATTGCAATGCCGCCATCATCCGCATTTTTTGCAATGCCGCCGTCAGATTGCTAGACCGCTCCCGCAAGACGAATAACGCCCGATTCGTATCGTGTGAACCCATCAAATTCATCATGGCATACCATGCAGGGGCGGGATAATCTTCTCGAATCGAATTCAACACATAATCGAAAGTCGAGGGCGACAAATAATGCATAGTTTGGTCGCCGTTGTTATCGTTATCCGTCCATGTGCTATCAATCAAAAAGCCCAACACTGCTTTGCGATAGCGATAATTCATGGTGGCATCCAGTTGGTCGCCAAAGAGCCAGGGTTGTGCCTCGAACCACACTTCGCTATAAAGCGGTCCGTTTAGGTTATCATTATTCTTGACTT
>PGTJ01000816.1 GCA_002794515.1 Phototrophicales bacterium | reverse complement strand
TCATCATCGTGGTCGGTGTGGTGATTGATTTCTTGCGCCAGCTCGAAGCGCAATTGGTCATGCGGAATTACGAAGGTTTCATGCGCTAATGCGCTGAGGCGTAAACAGGCATGAATATATTGGTTGAGTGGTTTTGTATGGGGCGTGTATCGCCCCCTTAGCCTATTCAATGAGACAAGTGTCGCAACAGTAGCCCCTTTAGGGGGCTTCTAAAAATACAGATAGCCGATGGCTTTGTGCCATCGGCGAGGCTGATGTGAGAAGAGCGCTTCTGGCGCGGTTGTAACATGGTCGACATGTTTTTATAATAAATTTTATAGAAAGGACACACAG
>PGTJ01000480.1 GCA_002794515.1 Phototrophicales bacterium | reverse complement strand
TCGTACTGTAGATAAAACAACGCTCTCGCTGGTCATCACTTTACCCAATTGACGTGACATTTTCTGGACATAATTGGCTCGCGGGACACGCAACGCTTGATAAGCCAGCAATCCTTGTGCAATATTCGTATTATCGCGCAGGCATTTGCCCAACACAACGGCATCTTCTATCGCCATACAACCACCCTGCCCCATATTCGGGGTCATGGCGTGGGCGGAATCGCCTAAAAGTGCCACATTTCCACGCACCCACTCGGTAATGGGATCTATATCATAAATATCATTATTCAAAATGGCTTCGTTGGGTGTGGCTTGGATGATACTTGGGATAGGGTCATACCATGCACCGAATAAATTTTGCAAATAGGCTTGATGATTGTGTTCCGATTTTAAGGCATCTGCTAGGACATTTTGGGTCGCATACCAATAAATACGATTATTCGGCAATGGGGTAATGCCGATGCGGACACCACGCCCGATTGTCTCGCCCCAATATCTGCCAATCCGCGCATGGTCAAATTCGGTCACGCCACGCCATGCAGTATAACCTGAATAGACGGGTTTGCTAGTGGGATGCCACATCTGGCGAACAGCAGAACGAATCCCATCGGCACAAATCAGCATATCGGCTTGGGCAGTTGTGCCATCGCTGAAATGCGCGATGATAGTATCACCATCTAATTCGTAGTGGGTAAACACTTGATTGAGATGAATTGGGCTAGTGTTGCCTTCTCGGAGGATGTTGATTAAATCAGCGCGATGAATAACAAGGGGTGGCGCGCCAAACCGGTCTATGATAGCCTGCATATCGGTTTTGGATAGTGTTCTACCACTTGGGATATGAAACCCAGCATTACCTGCAAATATGCCTAATTCTCGTAATTTTATCCCTACACCCAATTGATCTAAGGCTTTGATAGCATTTGCCCATAACGATATACCCGCACCAATGGGTTTTAATTGAGGCGCACGCTCGTAGATATCGACATGTAATCCGATTTGCTCAAGAGCAATTGCCACACTGAACCCACCAATACCACCTCCAATTATAATCGCTGATTTTGTCGCCATAAAAAATTCCTTTTGTATCGATTTTGATGTACATTGTACTCATACCAAATGCCTGAAAACATCCCAAAAAGACCTAGAATGGTTGTTCGTTTGAGAAAAAAATGTGATATACTATAATTATGCCTATCGCATAAAATTGAACCGTATTGCATAAACACATGCCTTTAACCTGTAGGAGAAAAAATCATGGCTGGCTGGCATCAAACTATCATCATCGGCAATGTGGGCAGAGACCCCGATATGCGTTATACCCCCTCGAACATCCCTGTGTGTAGTTTTTCGGTGGCGGTCACAGAACGCTGGAATGATAGACAAAGCAACGAAAAAAAAGAAAAAACGACATGGTATCGAGTGACGTGTTGGCGGGGCTTAGCCGAAACAGCCAACCAATATGTCAAAAAGGGGATGCCGATTATGGTCGTTGGGACGGTCGAAGTCCGTGCCTATAAGAACAATGCCGGTGAAGCCGCCGCCACATTAGAGCTGACCGCAACTACGTTCCAATTTTTAGGTGGATCAGGGG
>PGTJ01000354.1 GCA_002794515.1 Phototrophicales bacterium | reverse complement strand
CTGATAAAAACCCGTAACCCGGATGAACACAATCACAACCCGCACGGAGCGCCAATTCTATCAATAATTCGCCTCGTAAATAACTCTCTTTGGCGCTGTCTCCCCCCAACGGATAGGCTTCATCGGCTAAAAAGACGAAACGTGACCGCGCATCGGGATTAGAATACACAGCAACGGTGCGTATCCCCAATTCTTGGCAGGCACGGATGATTCGCACGGCAATCTCGCCACGATTGGCAATCAGACATTTTTTTAACATGGCAATCTTCTTTCATCGATGGTCAGCAATCTTATTTTACATCACCATTATATCCATCCTATCTTGGCAGTACATGAATTTTTTGGGGGGAATTGGCAAATCTTCATTTGGATTTCAGTCGTTATCACGTTATGATTAGGATGTTATCTGGTTATCACGATTGAAAAGAGGGATACATGAGTAATCCAGCCAATACACACATTTTTGAAATCAAGACCTATATGATTATTTGGCGACAAATGGAAATCCGTAATATCGGTGGTGTGATGGTCAATATTCGGGGCATCGTGCGTTGTGCGGGTGATGATGGTTATGTCATGGATGTGATTTTCGTCTCTGAAGAGAGCGACTATCCCGAACCCATTTACGAAGTCGAGAACAAAAAAGGTTTCTTATTCATGCCGATTAGCGATATGCTGGCATTTGTCGATACTCTCCGCAATGAAAGCCCGATTTATGGACATCTGCGTGGTGATAAGCCCGAATGGATGAGTGTGACCACATCACAAGAACCAGTCGGCGAAGGTGAACGGAATTAGGGCGATTGCTCATGAGCATCAAAGTATTGTATATCGAAGATAACGACCAAAATATGCGCCTTGTTCGCAAAATTTTGCTCCATGCGGGGTATGAATTTTGTGGCGCAGAGACGGGGTTGGCGGGCATTGATATGGCGTATGCCGAACAGCCCGATATTATCCTCGTCGACATCAACTTGCCCGATATTGATGGTTTAGAGGTGACGCGCAGGCTTAAAAGTGGCGAATTGGCGCATATCCCCGTGATTGCCCTCACCGCCAATGCAATGGTGGGCGATAAAGAACGTAGCCTCGATGCAGGTTGCGATGCGTATATGCCAAAGCCCGTTGGCAGGCACGATTTGCTGGCGATGCTAGAACAATTTTTGACCCGATAATCGGGTTAATATAAACCAATCCAATCCGAACGGGTTTAATGTGTCATTACGGGTCTCAAGGTGGTGTGTAGTGGCGGACTAGCGAAGCGTATATCCGCCACAATTTGATGCGAAAATCTATTCTCGGCGACCATCGTCCTCAAAATCGTTGGGCATGAATTCACGCGGGTTGAAATCATCGGCATTATACCGCCCCAAATCGAATTCATCGTGAGGCACGTTTTCTGTGATGGGTTGGTAATAATCGGTGCTACTGTTCTCATGGCGCTCGAAAATGAGTTGTCCGTTCAGCTCATCAATCAGCACCAAATCACCCGCCTTAAAATCACCACGCAATAAGCGCACACTCAACGGATTTTCGATATACCGTTGGATGGTACGGCGCAACGGACGCGCTCCATATTGTTGGTCATATCCCGTCTTAGCCAGCCAATGGCGGGCGGGTTCGGTCAGATGGATTTGGATGCCACTTTCGAGCATCCGCTCGACAATGCCTTTCATCTGCAAGTCGACCATCTTCTCTACATCGGCTTGTGACAATGGCGAGAAGATGATGATTTCATCGATGCGGTTCAAGAATTCTGGACGGAAGGTCTCGCGCATGGCTTTCTCGATTTTTTGATGATCGGCGACTGCCTGTACATCATTGGGTTGCACAAAGCCCAATGCGCCACCTTTACGCACATATTCTGTTCCCAGATTGCTGGTCATGATGATGACCGTATTGCGAAAATCCACTGTACGACCTTGACCATCGGTCAGGCGACCATCCTCCAAAATTTGGAGCAGGGCATTCCATACATCAGGATGCGCTTTTTCGATCTCATCGAACAAAATCACCCGATACGGACGGCGACGCACGGCTTCGGTCAGTTGACCCCCTTGTTCGTATCCGACATACCCTGGGGGCGCGCCAAATAAACGACTGACAGTGTGTTGTTCACGATATTCGCTCATGTCAATTCGCACCATCGCGTCTTCATCGTCAAACAAGAATTCGGCGAGTGCCTTAGCCAGTTCTGTCTTACCCACACCACTACTGCCCAAAAAGATGAATGAGCCAATCGGACGTTTGGGGTCTTTAAGACCACTCCGCGCACGGCGGATGGCATTTGAAACAGCTTCGATCGCTTTATCTTGCCCGATGACGCGCTGATGCAGGGCTTCTTCCATGCGGAGCAATTTCTCGCTTTCGGTTTCGAGCATTTGCGCCACAGGGATACCCGTCCATTGGGCGACCACCGCGGCAATATCGTTATCTTCCACCACTTCATCAACGGTGTTTTCTTGTTGCCAGATGTAGCGCTCGCGCTCATATTCGTTTTCGAGCTGAATCCGTTGCATCTTGAAATTGGCGGCGGCTTCATAATCGCGTGCCAAACTCGCCGCTTCTTCTTCGGTGATGAGGCGGTCGATAGCTTCTTTCATCTCGCGCAAGCGAGGTGGCATACTATACAGCGCCACACGCACTTTTGCCGCGGCTTCATCGAGCAAATCAATCGCTTTATCGGGCAATTTGCGCCCCGTCACATAG
>PGTJ01000534.1 GCA_002794515.1 Phototrophicales bacterium | reverse complement strand
GGACGATTATTGGCACATTATCAAGAATATGGTGCATTACCCAAATACACACCATTCATTCAAGATGATGTGACCGATTTATACATCAACGAACACACCCTCGCCCCATTGCGCGAATTAGGCGAAGCGCATGGTTATAATATCCATAGTCGTCTGGAGTTGTTGGCGGCGCAGTTTAATGGCACCCATTCGGGTGATTATTTCGGCATCCTCGCTTATTTGCCCTATACACCCAAAATTCATGAAAAATTAGAGCGCGTCCGTCGTCGCTTGCGTCATGCTACCCGTCGCGCTGTGACGCTAGGCTATGGTCCGCGCTATCTGCATAGCACAGGTCAATTGCATAAGGGCGGGGCGAATAACGGGGTGTTCATCCTCATCACCGCTGACCACAGCATGGATGTCGAAATCCCCAATATGCCTTACACATTTGGCATCCTCAACGATGCCCAAGCCGTGGGTGATATGGAGGCGCTCGAAGCGCATCACCGCCGTGTTATCCGCCTTCATATCAAAGGGGATGTCTTGGCGGGGATTGATAAATTGCTCGATGCGATTGAATTTGTATCGGAAAGACGGCTATAAATTTGAACTATATGGGGCATGACAATCATCATGCCCCAATGGCACACGCCACCATCTGACGGGCAAATTCGCCCACACCATTGGCGGGGTTATTCACACCATACATGCGTACTGCTATGAATGCGCCATCCATCATCAAATACAGTTGATTGGCAAGGGCATCGGCGTTTTTTGCGCCCATCGCATGGCATAATGCCGAAAGTCGCGCCTGTACCAATTCTTTATTACGACGTGCCACTTCATGCCCTGGATGGGTGGGATCTGGAAATTCGCTGGCGGCAATCAAAAATGGGCATCCATAACAAGTTGGGGTCGAGACTAATTTTTGCAACGCATCAAAAACGGCGATGAGTTGGTCTTTTGGGTTGTCATGAGGGGTGGTTGCGCCATCAAACCACGCCCAAAATTGACGATTCATCTCTTCTAAATACGCCACGATTAAATCATCTTTCGATTTGAAATGCCGATACAACGTGGCTTTGGCAATTTGCGACTCGGCGATAATCATATCGATGCCGATCGCCCGATACCCATACTGAAAAAACAAATTTCCCGCCACATCCAAAATTTTTTCGCGTACCGATGACATCTTCCAATTTACTCCCTTGACACAAGACAGACTTGTCTGTATAGTGCTGTTATAGATAGACAGGTCTGTCTTTTATCAT
>PGTJ01000489.1 GCA_002794515.1 Phototrophicales bacterium | reverse complement strand
TAGTCATGTTAATCTATAACTAAGTCACATAAGGTGACATGATACATATTTATAAGGAGAAATTATCATGTTGTACAGACCACAAGAAGAAGGTCAAGGCTTGGTTGAATATGCTCTCATCCTCGTCCTCGTAGCCGTTGTCGTCATCGTCATCCTCGCATTGCTTGGGCCGGTGATTGGTAACGTCTTCTCCAACATCTTCTCCAACCTCGGCGGTGGCGCTTAATTATAAGCCCAGCCAGGAGAGACAAAGGCGACCACAGAGTCGCCTTTGTTGTTTTATAGGCATAATCACAAAAGAGGAAGCATATGATGGAGTTATATTTCCTCAGACATGGCGAGGCAGAAGATTATCGTCCAGATGACCACAGTCGCGCCCTAACCCCCAAAGGCAAAGCCCGCCTACAAACCGCAACCAGCATCATGAAAAAACTCGATCTGAATATTTCGCATATCTATACCAGCCCGCGCATTCGTGCCTTACAGACAGCACAAATCGCGGGCGAGGCGTTGGGCATTGAACCACAAATCACCGAACACCTCAATTATGGCTTTAATCATGTGGCATTACAGACCATCCTCGCGCCTCATGCGGATGATGCCCGCATCATGCTGGTGGGTCATGAGCCGACATTTAGCCAAACAATCGCCTACCTGACAGGTGGCAATATCAATATGAAACGTGGTGGATTGGCGCGGGTCGATGTGGGCAAAGCCAACTTGCAATCGGGCATATTGGTGTGGTTGATCGCACCAAAGGTGTTTGATGCCCTTGGGGATTAAGATGTCGATGGTGACACTATCGATGATGTCACCATCGGCATCTGTATATTTATCTGTCTTTTAGGGGTATAAAATACTCGGCAAATTGTTGATAGGCGGGTGTTTGTGGGGCGCGAGTGCCTGTGCTAATGCTGATTTGATAGGTGGCATAATCGCACCGAGACACATTGTCATCGTAGCGATTATTCATGACCATCAGGTAAACATGGTCATAATCTTTGATGAGCAGGGTGCTACCTTTGCCCATATCATATACATCGGCAACTTGTCCCCGCACACCCATCACCCACAGATATAAATCGGGATGACTGGCATTTTGCAAGGTGATGTCATAGATGCCGTTGGGCAGGTCTAATTCGATATAATTTGCGCCTAATTCTTGAACACCCTGCCCCACATGTGACCACGTACCCATGCGATTAATCCGACTATCTAACCACACTGTCTCATCTTTGAAAGAGACGGTGTATTTATAATCACGGACGATATTTTGTAGATGATACCGCGCCACCGCTTGAATAAGCGTATCATCATATGACGCTAAGGTCTGAATGAGCGCCTCCCATCCATCATAGACGGCGATATTCTCCCATAATTCACGGACGATTTCGTAGCCATGCCTATCGGCGAGCGATTGCAGAAACATCCATGTGCCATACATCAATAAACCGGTGATATCGGCATCATCTTGTGCGCCAAAGCAAATTTCGGGATATTCAAAAACATACTTGACATAACGGGTAGCTTCTTGTTC
>PGTJ01000455.1 GCA_002794515.1 Phototrophicales bacterium | reverse complement strand
ATGATAACCCACCATCCAACATCAGATGGAGCAGGTCGCGTTTTTCATTGGGCAAGGTGGCGATGAGTTCACGCACGATGCGCTTTTCTTCTTCGGCATCTAATAAAGGGGCAATGTCGCTTGTGGCGAAATCCAGATTATCCAACGCGATAATCGGCTTTTCGCCCCGATAATGATGCGCCACCACATGACGGGCGATTGTGAAAATCCACGCCGCTACCATCCCCCCCTGATAGGTGTGGAGCGATTTGAGGATGTTCAAAAACACCTGACTGCATAAATCTTCAGCTTCTTGTGCGTTGTTCACGCGGTGGGCGCAATAGGCATATACCCGATCAAAATACCGATCATACAGAGGCGCAAAGGCTTTTGGATCGGCTTGTGCCAGTCGCATCTGGATGATGTCGGCTTGGTGTGGGTCTATTGGGTCATCTGGGTGGATCGAAAACATACATCCATCTCATGATTATTGCCGATACATTTATAAAGAGCCAATAAAAGCCGATGTGTTACATCAAACTTTTTCTCACCGCAAAATTTCTCAATTTTTATGAATTATCATTTTACCCTATTGCATTTCGAGAACTTTTGTGCTATGATAGGGCGTAATTTGTACACAACCATCAAACACCTTTAGACAAATAAGAGAGATTGCACAATGGCGAGACAAAAGAAAACCCCAAAATCTGATAATGACCTATTTAGTGCGGGCAGTGGCGATGCCAATTCACCACAGATTTCAGAGGCAAAAGTGAAAGCCCTCGACTCGGCGTTATCCGATATCACCAAACGATTCGGCGATGGCACGGTGATGCGACTCGGCGATGCCCGTCATATGGTTGTCGAGACCATCCCTACGGGGTCGGTGACGGTAGATATTGCGCTGGGTGTGGGTGGTGTGCCACGCGGACGTATTACCGAAATTTATGGTCCCGAATCGAGTGGCAAGACCACGATCTGCTTGTCGATTATCGCACAAGCCCAGAAGCGGGGTGGTTTATGCGCCTTTGTGGATATGGAACACGCTCTCGATCCGGTATATGCAGAACGCATCGGTGTGAATTTAGATACCCTCTATGTCACCCAACCCGATACAGGTGAACAAGCGCTCGAAATCACCGAAGCATTGGTGCGGTCTGGTGCGTTGGATGTGGTGGTCATCGATAGTGTGGCGGCGCTCGTCCCCCGTGCCGAAATTGAGGGCGAGATGGGCGATAGTCATGTCGGGTTGCAAGCCCGTTTGATGAGCCAAGCCCTGCGGAAATTGGCAGGTGTCATCAAAAATACCAATACCACCGTGTTGTTCACCAATCAATTGCGCGAAAAAGTGGGCATCTCGTATGGCTCGCCAGAGACCACATCAGGCGGTCGTGCGCTCAAATTTTATGCCAGCGTGCGCCTCGATATTCGTCGTTTACAAGCCATCAAAAAGGGTGAAGACAATATCGGCAATCGCACACGGGTGCGTGTCACCAAGAATAAAGTCGCCGCGCCATTCAAAGAGGCAGAATTCGACATCATGTTTTTTGAACGGGGTGGCATCAGCAAAGTGGGTGAATTGCTCGATTTAGGCACCGATTTGGGCATCGTTGATAAACGTGGGGCATTTTATCGTTATGGCGATGTCATGCTTGGACAGGGGCGCGAAAATGCCAAAATTTACCTATTAGATAACCCGAATATGGCGAATGAAATCGAAAAACAAATTCGCGCCCATTATGGTTTGCCCGAAGCGGGGGTTGCTGTGACTACGGCTGTTGCCGCTAATGTCACCATGCAAAAATCGCCCGGACGGGGCAAGGGCAAAGTTGACGATGGTGATAATGAACCCGAATTGGACGATGAAGAATTTT
>PGTJ01000294.1 GCA_002794515.1 Phototrophicales bacterium | reverse complement strand
ATGCCATATTGAGTGGGATATGAAAAACACCAGAAAGAGTTCGTGATGACGTTACAATTACAACACACATGGGAATATCGCCTGATGGCATGGGCAGAAGAAGCCTTACAAAATGCGCTTCCAATGCCTTATATTCATGCCGATAATTCCATTTTGGATATTGCATATCAACATTGTAGCGATGTCACCAAACATCACAGTCGCACATTTTATATCGCTTCGGGCTTGTTGCCACGGGAAAAACGTCGCGCCGTGCGGGCATTATATGCCTTTTGTCGTGTGACCGATGACATTATCGATAAAAATACCGATGCTAATCGACGCGAAACCGACCTCGAAGCATGGCGTGAACGGGTTAATCTGGCTAATCCACCCCATGATGATTTGGTGGCATTGGCATGGGCAGATGCCCGTGCTCGTTTTAATGTGCCACACGGATATGCCACACAACTGATTGATGGGGTCAAACAAGACCTGACTAAAACCCGTTATGCCACATTTGATGAATTGGCAGAATATTCATATGGTGTCGCCTCGACTGTTGGCTTAATGGCGATGCACATCATCGGCTTCACCAGTGAAGAGGCTATTCCATATGCCATCAAACTCGGTGTTGCTTTACAGATGACCAATATTTTGCGCGATATCGGCGAAGATTGGCGCGGTGGTCGGTTATATTTGCCTCAAGATGAATTATCAGCATTTGGTTTAGATGAAAGCCGTTTCGATACGCATATCATCGATGACAAATGGCGCGATTTTATGCGTTTCCAGATTGACCGTAACCGTAAATTGTATCACGATTCATGGCACGGTATCGCCATGCTCAACCGCGATGGCAGGCTGGCTATCGGCGCGGCGGCAGAGCTATATCAAGCCATTTTGAGTGATATTGAAGCTAATGATTACCAAGTTTTCACCCGTCGGGCGCATATTAGCACGATCGGCAAAATCACCCGTATTCCGCGTATTTGGTGGCGGATTCGGAATACTCGCATCGCATAGAAGAAGGCAAGAATGACCTATTTCGGATTTTTAGCTCGTTTTGTGGTCTTACCAACCCTCATCATTCGCTGGCTCATCTGGCGAGATAATCAAAAGAAAAAAGCATTGCCAGAACCACTCACCAATTGGGATGCCGAAAAAGCCCTGTTGGCGCATTCTGCAGTGGCATTGACTTACACCACCATTTGGGATAACTACCTCGTGGCGACCAAAGTATGGGGCTATGATCCAGAATTGGTCACAGGGATTCGATTCGGTTGGGTCCCCGTAGAAGAATACACCTTTTTTGTATTACAACCCCTGCTCACAGGGTCATTATTGCAATATCTCATGCGCCGTATGCCACCCTCTGATGCGCCATATCCACCCGATAAAAATCTCAAACCCCGTTTATTGGCGACAGGTGCGCTAGGCATGGTGTGGCTGATGTCGCTCCGCAAAATGTTTGAGGGCAATCCGAATAACACCTATCTGAGCCTCATCACGGCATGGGCATTACCCCCTGTAATGTTCCAAACGGCATTCGGTGGTGATATTTTATGGCGCAATCGAAAACTGATTTTGACCAACATCCTCCTCTCAACTGCCTATTTGGGTGTCGCCGATTCGATTTCAATCGGCAAAGGCACATGGGGCATCAATCCAGAAAAAACCATCGGCGTAGATGTCATCCCACATCTGCCATTCGAGGAATTTTTCTTCTTCCTCATCACCAATGTATTGCTGACATTAGGCGTGACACTGGTTATGTCGAAAGAGAGCGAAAATCGCCTGCCAGAACGCTTACGCGATACCTATTATAAATTCAAAGCGCGTTGGCTCAAAAAGGGATAGATGATGTCTGATATTTGGGAATTTAACCGCACCTTGACCAATCGGCTGATGAACATCAATTTCGTCAATTTAGAATTTGGACGACAATTGATGAAGCTCAAAAATCCATTTTGGCGTGGATTTGGCACACAAGCCGTTGCATGGGCGATAATTAACATCGGCATCGCCCTATTCGGCAAAATGGGGACGAATAAGCGCATCGACTCGTTAGATAATCCATATGATGAAACGGTGATGGATGCCGAAACGAAGAAATTGCGTAATATCCTGTTCATCAATACACCCATGAATTGGTTATACATGCTTGGCGGGTATCTTTGGGCAAGACGCGCCAAAGATGATTATCAAAAAGGCAATGGCTGGGGAGTCGTGTTACAAGGATTTATTCTGTTTTGCTTCGATTCCACCCATAGCTTCATCATCTCGCGCTTAAAACGATAAGCTATCATTTTTGGCACGCGATTCATCAGCGATGCGGGCTTTATAAGCCATGACCTTCTCGAATAATGCCACATCGTGCATGGCTAACATCTGCACTGCCAACAAACCCGCATTTTTGCCACCGCCGATTGCCACTGTCGCCACAGGCACACCCGCAGGCATTTGCACAATGGATAGAAGCGAATCCAATCCACTTAACGCCTTGCTCTGCACAGGGACACCAATCACAGGCAATGGACTATGCGCGGCTATCATCCCTGGCAGATGTGCCGCCCCACCTGCCCCTGCGATGATCACTTTGATGCCACGTTGATGAGCGGTTTTGCCATAAGTCGCCATATCATCAGGTGTGCGATGCGCCGATACCACGCGCACTTCAAACGGCACATCAAACTCACGGCATACATCTATTGCCCCTTGCAAGGTGGGCAAATCGCTATCACTGCCCATGATAATCCCAATCATTTACTCTGCTCCTAAATATCAAATGCCGATGCACAACCTAAGGCAATTTTTTCGGCTTGGGTGATGCTATCTCCTAAAACGGTGATATGCCCCATTTTGCGACCTTTTCGCAATTGGCGCTTGCCATATAAATGCACATGCGCCTTGTTATAGCGCAAAGCATGGGCTAAATCGGCGTTGTTCATCATGCCATCTTTTGTGCCGAGTAGATTGACCATCACCACCGCGGGGGCGCGTAAATCCACTGCGCCAAGTGGTAATCCCATCACCGCCCGCAGGTGATTTTCAAATTGCGATGTAACACATCCCTCTATCGTATAATGCCCCGAATTATGTGGACGGGGTGCAATTTCGTTGAACAACACTGCGCCATCGGGCAGTAAAAACAATTCCACACCAAACACCCCCACCCCCTCAATTGCCTTGACTGCTTCTACTGCCATATAACGCGCCTTAGCAATAACTTCGGGTGATAAATCGGCTGGCGCACGCACCACATGGCACACATGATTTTTTTGTATCGTCTGGACAACAGGATAAGCCACCATCTGACCATCACGTCCACGCACCACCATCACAGCCAGTTCATGTGTGAATGGGACAAACGCCTCCGCCATCAATGACTT
>PGTJ01000786.1 GCA_002794515.1 Phototrophicales bacterium | reverse complement strand
CTAACGCGGCGAAATCGGCATCGGTCATCTTATTAAAGCCCATGTTCCAATCGGCGAATTGCCGTTCTTCGATTGGATAAGTGACGATGGTGGTGACGCTATGATGACGCGGGTCTTTGCGGATATGCTCATATAATTCTTTCACCATCGCCTCTTCCCCCTCAAGGGCTTGGATGAAAAAACCATTGCGATAGAGCAACATGCCCGTCACATCGAGTTGTTTGTTCTTTTGGCGGGCAACGGTCAGGATGTCTTTTAATTCTTGGTCTGTCAAATCATGCGTGGCAAAGCTCACATACACTAACGATATTAAACCCATGCCGAAATCCCTTCTATTGATATTGTTGATATGACGCGTACAACCATGAATATATTAACAT
>PGTJ01000190.1 GCA_002794515.1 Phototrophicales bacterium | reverse complement strand
TTCTTGTAAAAAAATAAGACCAATTGCTTGACAAGAATGAATAATGGAGTTAAGTTATACAAGATATATCGCACGCATTTCTTTGCGATTAGCATAACAACGATAATTCTCCCCGCTTCTATGTAGGCGGGGTTTCGCACCTATGCTATCGTTGAGAATGATGAATAACATGGCACATTATCACCATCACAAATGCGATATACTGTTTTTATAGGATAGTTGAGTTACCATGAGGTTGGAGTGCCTTGCCAATTTCGGCAGGGCTATATATGTGTAGTATGGTTGTAGCGACAATGGGAATGCTTCATAAAGAACGGG
Source organism: Phototrophicales bacterium (assembly GCA_002794515.1). Classification (GTDB taxonomy): domain Bacteria; phylum Chloroflexota; class Anaerolineae; order Aggregatilineales; family Phototrophicaceae. The sequence goes on along the minus strand of PGTJ01000190.1, from coordinate 5,124 downwards.
AACAAGTCCTAAATGGACTCATTCAAAAAGGTCGTCAACAAGGGATGCTCACCTATGACGAGATTATGGCGGTCTTTCCAGAAATTGAGACCGATGTCGCGCTTTTAGACGAGTTGCTCGATGCCATGATGGAAGCCGGTGTCGAAGTCCTCTTAGAAAAGCCAGATGATGCGGAATTGGCTTTGGATGCCGCCGAGTCGTTTGATTTTCATTTTGATGAAGAGGATGACCTCATCGCCAAAGAGGGTGAACTCTACTTGTCTGAAATTATGGATGATGCAGGTTATCGTCAGGCATTAGATACTGATGACGTGGTTGGCTTGTATCTGAAAGAAGCGGGACGTGTGCCATTGCTCACCGCCGCCGAAGAAGTGTCTTTGGCGAAGCGTATGGAACGCGGGATGCAAGCGACCGAGCGCCTCAAGCGATATGGCGATAAATTGCCATTGGATGATATTTATGACCTCAAAGAACGTGTCGCTGATGGCGAAATGGCGCAGGAACATCTGATTCGCGCCAATGCTCGGTTGGTGATTAGCGTGGCGAAGAAGTATATCGGGCGTGGTGTGCCATTTTTGGATTTGATCCAAGAGGGCAACATCGGTTTGATTCGTGCCACCAACAAATTTGAATATCGCCGTGGGCATAAATTTAGCACCTATGCCACTTGGTGGATTCGCCAAGCCGTCAGCCGCGCTGTCGCCGATCAAGGGCGTACCATTCGCGTGCCTGTTCACATGGGCGACCAGCTTAATCGGATGCGCCGTATTCAACTCAACCTCATCCAAGAATTGGGACGTGAGCCAAGCATTGACGAATTGGCATTGCATATGGAGACCACGCCCGATAAGGTCGAGAATTTGCTCGAAATCGCCCGTCGTCCTGTCAGCCTCGAAACCCCGATTGATGAAGATGGTGATTCGACCTTTGGCGATTTTGTCGAAGATATTAACAGCCCTGCACCTGCCGAAGAGGTGGCAACCCACCTGCTTCATGAGCAATTGCAAGGGGCGTTAGATCGCCTGCCAGCGCGTGAAGCACAAATTTTGCGTTTGCGCTATGGTCTAGAAGATGGGCGTGTGTATACACTCGAAGAAGTCGGTCAGACCATTGGTGTAACCCGTGAACGGGTGCGTCAGCTCGAAGCACAAGCCCTCAACCGCCTGCGCCAATCATCGGCACATATTATTTTGCGCGACTATCTCTACGAGGAATAAGGCGCGTTGGCACAAAAAGAAAAACGCACAAAAGTCATCGCCTTCCCCATGCTTTGGGCATTGCTCATCGCAGGGGTGGGCGTGATTTTATTACTGAGTAATTTCGGCTTGTTGGGCAACTTCAATGTGGTGGCATTATTGCCCCTGTTATTGGTCATCGCTGGCGCACAAATTTTGTTGCGTGGTGATTTTATCCCCAATGCCGATACACGTGATTTTGGCATCACTCGCGGTAGTGTAGAGAGCGCCACACTCGAAATTAGCAGTGGGGCGGTGGATGTCGATATTATCGCCTTACAACGCGAAGGGCGCTTAATTGCTGGGCAATTCGCCGTGAACAGCCGCCCGATGCTCGATGTGCGCGATACATATGCCCATCTCAAATTGATGCGCTCCAAGACCCCATGGTGGTCTTATGCCGATTGGAAAATCGCCCTTGCCCAAGATCTCCCATGGCAAATTTTAGTCAGCACGCATCTGGGGCAAGTTACGCTCGATCTCTCGCAGGTGATTGTACATGATGTGGTTGTTGGTACAGGGATTGGCGATATTCGCCTCGTCTGTCCAAGAGAGGCGTTCAACCCGCTTTTCTTGCGGTCTACCTTTGGCAATATTCATATCCTCACACCGTTGGGTTATCGGGCGAAAATTGTCGTCAGACAATCGCGCTTATTCACCGTCACCTTCGACCCGCAACGGTATGACAACCCACAAACAGGGGTGTATCTTGCCCATGTCGAAGATGAAAGCGCCCCCATCATCGAAATTCAGGTCAGTGGCACATTTGGCGATGCTTACCTCACCTAAATCATCATGACCTTGCCGATTATCATCCGCGATGCCCTACCATCAGATATTCCTGCCTGTTTGGCACTGGAATTGTCATACGAAACAGAGCGCGTTTGGCAGATGACCTTTCAGCCAGAGACGGGTAATCGGGGTATTTTATTCCGCACAGAACGCTTGCCCCGCCCAACGACTGTGCCGTATCCTGCTGATGAACGCCGACTCAGACTATGCCTATCCAAAAAACATTGTTTTTTGGTGGCGCTTACAAAGGCTGATGAACGGCTGATTGGTTTTTTGACCATGCGAGCCATGCCGACACATCGTATTGCCCTCATCCAAGATATTGCCGTCACCGATGTCTATCGCAGGCAAAAGGTCGGCTTACGCCTATTAAATGTGGCGCGCCGATGGGCAATCGAACACGAATTGACCCAGCTACAAGTCGAGACACAGACCAAAAATTACCCCGCTATCCAATTTTTGCAAAATAATGGTCTATCTTTTTGTGGATTTAACGACCAATATTTTTTGAATGGCGATATTGCCGTGTTTTTTGGTCAACCCCTCAAATAAAAATAATTTCCGTAAGAATAGTTCCCCCTACACGCTCAAGACAGACTCATTTATGCTTATTGTGAATAACGTATCAATGGGTTTGCACTGAAAGATGGTATCTGTGCTATTAGAACAATTCTTGCAACAATCTTTAGACCTGCTCAATGAAACATTGGCGGCGGCGATTGTTGTCGTGGCGGCATCGTTATTGCTTTACAACTTATCGCGCAATTTACGAAATCGGGTTACACGAACATCATCGGCTGTTTTGGCATGTGTGACCATTGTTTATGTCGGAGATGTGTTGATGGCGCTCGCCATGCAACCCGCGACCATCGAAGCCTTGTTGCGCTTTCAATGGATTGGGTTGGCATTTATTCCTGCCAGCACCTTTCATTTATCCGATGCGCTCCTCGCCACAACGGGATTGCCCTCACGGGGCAGGCGCAAGCGTGTCGTCCGTATTTTGTATGCCCTTGCTACGGCGTTGTTGGTTTTGGCGGCGCTCACCGATTTGTTGGTCAATTTTGTCCGTTTGCCAGATGGGCGGGTGAGTTTGAATGCGGGTATGTTTTTTGGGTTATATATGGCGTATCTCATCCCGACCAGTCTAATCGCCCTCGCCAATGTGTGGCGGGCGCGGGCGCGGTGTATTACCAAAAGCACCCAACGACGCATGACTTATTTGTTGCTCTCGGTTTTAATGCCCACTATCGGTATTTTCCCATATTCGGTATTTTTGCCTATTGGCGAAGAATTCACTGCATCAGCATTATTTTTGGTGAATATCACCAACATTGTGGTCATTTTAGCGTTGTTATTTTTAGCCTATCCCTTGTCGTTCTTTGGTTCAGATTTGCCCGACCGCGTGGTCAAAGCCGATTTATTGCGTTTTATGCTCCTCGGACCCGCCACAGGTTTATTGGCGTTGGTGGCGATTATTTATAATGCGCCATTTTCACGTCTATTGGGTGGTTTGGGACAGGAATTCATGCCGTTTATCGTTGTATTGGTTATCTTGGTATGGCAATGGACGGTGGATGTGATATTACCCCACCTCGAAAAACGCCTGATTTATTATGATGATACCGAACAAGTCAGCCAACTCCGAAATTTGAATGAGCGCCTATTCACCCGTGCTGATTTATTACAACTGTTAGAAGCCAATTTAGAGGCGACTTGTGATTATATGCAGGTGAATGGGGCGTTTATCATCAAGATCGCCAATCATATGCCTGAATTAATCAACACGGCGGGACATATTCATCTAACAGAGACGATGCTCAAAGCGCCCGACTTCCCGTTAGATAGTTTACTGCCCGATATGCGTGTGCGCTGGGGTGATTATTGGTTAGTGGGGTTATATAGCCATCGGCACGGCAAAGACGAATCTGTATCAGAGGTGCTGATTGGTTGCATGGGCTTTGTGGCGACATCATCCGAATTGACCGTTGATGAAGAAAAACTACTCAGTCGGTTCGTCAGACGGCTCACCAATGCCCTAGATGACTTATTGCTTCAAGATGAATTATACGCCGCCCTAGAAGGGTTATTGCCACAAATCAACGTCACACGGGCGCGGGTGGCAGAGGTCGATTACCTGCCCGGACGCGATGCTAAACCGCGCATCATCAATGGCAATATCCCAAGCCGCGATGAACTCATCGAACAAGTTCATGCCGCCTTGCGTCATTACTGGGGCGGACCAGGGCTGACCAGCAGTCGCTTGTTAGAGTTATACACCGTCAAACAGGCATTGCCAGAGAATGATAACAATCCGGTGCGGGCGTTGCGTGCCGTCTTATTGAGCGCCATCGAAAAGCTCAAACCAGAAGGCGAGCGCAGTATGAAAAATCCCGAATGGACATTATATAACATCCTGCAATTGCGCTTTTTAGAACAGCGCAAAGTGCGTGATACAGCCACCCGCCTATATATGAGCGATGCCAATTTATATCGCAAACAAAATGTAGCTATCGAAGCCGTTGTCGATGTGTTGATGGATATGGAACGCGAAGCCAGTTCTATACCTTTTTCATAACCTATCGTACAAAAGTCATATTTTGTGCGCGAATCGGTCTTTTATATTTGCATCGTACCCCAAAACTCCCTATAATGACAGCAACAAAGGGAATTCGTATCTATATAGATCTTTATCGGTAGTTTTGAGGGGATTTTATGTCTATTGATGCACACCGTTATGATTATATTCCACCACCACTGACACTGGATGAAGGGTATTGGACGGCATTGTTACAAGAGGGCGAAAATGCCACCAGCGTTCCCCATCATGATGACATGCCACCCAATTTGATGAAGTTTGATGATGACATGGCAGACTCGATAGATTCTGGGTATTTGTATTTGTACCATAACGAGTCTGAAGATGATTGGCGCGAAATTGAGGCGATTTTTGCCTCTGATGAGGTCATAGAAGTATCGGTTGTCGGGTATAATCGGGGTGGGTTACTGGTCGAATGGCGCACCTTGCGTGGATTTGTGCCTGCCAGTCAGTTGATTAATTTCCCTGCGACATCTAATCAGACCATCCGTCGTAATGCAT
>PGTJ01000043.1 GCA_002794515.1 Phototrophicales bacterium | reverse complement strand
TTGTTAATGTGGTCAATTTGTTAGCAGATAAAAATCAGTTCCCACAAGAAATTTATCGGACGATGATTTTAGAGGAACTGTATCGTCAAGAAGCCACTGCGCGTAATATCGAACTCACGCAATGTGACATCGACACCATTTGGGCGGGTGTGTTGCAAATTGAACTGAGCGAAGAGTGCGTTTTTCCAGATGATTTTGCCACACAAAAAGCCGAATACATCGCCTTTGCAGGACGCATGTCGGGCATATCAGAGACGACACTCGAAGATATTGCCGTAGGGCGTGCGGCATATCGCAAGGTGCAAGAAGCCATTGGCAACGAATATATTCCACAAGACCAACCGGCTGTTCGCACCCGTCATATCCGTGTGCGAGATGCCGAATTGGCACAAACAGTTCGCCAACGCCTCGATAATGGCGAAGATTTTATGACCGTCCTCGCCGAGACGACTGTGGATAATAATGCCGCAGGCAATCGTGGCAGTTTGGGTTTTTATCCTAAAGGGCAGTTTGTCCCTGAATTTGATAACGCCATTTTCAGCAATCCTGTTGGGCTAATCCAACAACCCGTACAAACCCAATTTGGCTATCATGTCATCCGTGTGGATGAAATTGGTGAGATGACCCAGCAGGTACAGATGCGCGTCATCTTGCTGGGGACAGAAGAAGATGCCAATGCCGCCATACGCTTTATCAATGATGGTGCCGATTTTGCCGATTTAGCCAATCGCTTCTCGTTAGATGCCACCAGCAAGCGCAATGGCGGTTTACTCAGTCCATTAGACCGTCCCACAGTCGTCTCGCAATTTGGTGATGCAGTCGCCGAAGCGGCTTTTGCTACGCCCGATGGTCAGGTGGTCGGACCGTTCCAAACAACACGCGGTTGGGTAGTGCTAAAAGTCGAGTCGAAGATAGAATTTCCATCACAAGTCAGTTCGAGCCACATCTTGGTGAATACCCAAGCCGAAGCCGAAGCCATCATTGAACGGCTTAATAATGGTGAAGATTTTGGCACATTGGCATATGAACTGTCTATCGACCCCTCTGCACGCGGTTATGATGGCGATACACTGGCGATTGTCACCGAAGGGCGCTTGAAAGGACTTTATATCGCCGAAGATGCTGTGCGCGAAGAAATTGACCAACAGGTATTCGCCGATGGTGTCGCTGTTGGCGATATTATCGGACCCATCGAGACGCGCATCGGCTTTTATATCGTTCAAGTCGAGGAGATCGGCACACGCGCTTATACCGATGCTCAGATTGAAGAGCGTCGCACGGCGTATATCGCCGATTGGGAAAAAGCGCAACGCGATGGTGGGCGCGTGGTCGAGACGACTATCTGGCGACAACACGCCCCTATCGAGCCATTGCCATCGGATGTGTATCCCGATTTAGTCCAACTCAATTTGTTGCTCAGCCAAGCACGAGATAATATCCAACGTAATTTAGATAATACCAACATCATCAACACCTTGCGGACATTGCGCGTGAATAGTGGTCAATAATTTTTACCGACAAATTTCTCGTGGCTTGCTGTTGGGATAATGCTTTTTAGTCGCCAGATGCACAAAGCATCTGGCGAAGCACAGCACGCATGTTAAAATCTGATTGCTAAAATTGCTATCAGCAACAGCCCGTTTAATCGGCTTTCGCAATGCGAATAGCCATCGGCTTTGAGCTGATGAGGCTTATCTGAACGATATTGGGCGCGGTAGTGGATAATCAAAAATAATCGAGGGATATGATATGGCAAACGACAAAAAGACATTGGCGCTCATCGCCCATGATGGCAAAAAAGCCGATATGGTGGCATTTGCCCTACGCTTTAAGGATGTGCTAGAGCGGTACGACCTAATCGCCACCAGCACCACAGGCTCGTTATTAGCCGATAAATGTGGGTTGAAGGTGACGCGCATGTTATCTGGTCCCATTGGTGGCGATGCCCAAATTGCCGCCCAAGTGGCAGAAGGCAAGGTCGAGGCGGTGTTCTTTTTTGTAGATCCATTGGGCAAGCATCCGCACGACCCCGATATTCAAAGCCTGATGCGGATTTGCAATGCCCATAATGTGCCACTGGCGACCAATTCGGCGACCGCCATGTATATCATCTCCGAAAAGGCGCTCTAACCGAGTTCATTCTAATCGTTCTGCCCGCCGAATCGTCCATGCCATCAGCCTATCGGTCAAGAAGGCTTGGATGAACACCATCACCAATGCCCCTGCGCCCAAAAAGATGCCGTAGGGGACTTTTGCCCATATTGTGCCTGCATACAACCCTAAATATAAAAAGGTGATGCCCCAATCGGCGAATACCGCAAATCCTAATAGCAAAAACCATAATAAGATGGTTGGTATATATTCTGAGCTTGGTGATAGAAGCTGACTAGCGATTTGCTCATCGCGGATTCTCAGAAATAAAATGGCGAACCCACCCGCCATAATCGCCAGAAACATCACCAACATGGTTTGTAATAGGGCGATATACACCCGTTTTTTCATCCATGTCGAGAGCCATAACCCCAATGCTGTATTAAAGCCAATCGCCGTCAGTGGCATGAGCAAACTGGCGGTGATGCCCATCACCACCAACACAATCACCACCACTTGGTCTAATTTGGGGGTGATATTGGCGGATAAACTCCGCAGATATTCACCACCAAACCCCGTCAAATCATACAGCAATCCCCCGATCAACACCAAACGGGCGATCCATAATACTATCATCACCGGGCGTAGCCGATGAAACACCACCACCGACCATCTGGCGCGCATCAACAATCCAACACCTTGATGTGTGGTGCGGATTCCATCCCATGTTTGTTTAGCTTTTTCTGAGGCGATGAACCCAATCGGTGGCAACAATGCCGAAATTGCCACACCCACTTGCAAAATCAACATGCCCCAAAATAAAAATTCAAATAAGAACATGCTGAAGGGTAAATCGAATGGATTGTACTGAAAAAAATTGCTGGCGTTGGCGTAACCAATCATGCCGAACACACCGAGTATCGTCAATAACGATAGCAGGGCGATAATCCGCCCGATACGAGTCGATTTTTGCTCCCCAGAGATTAAATAACGCATATGGGGATGTTTTTTTTGCGCCCAATCGGGCAAATTGCCAATCAATCGTCCGAGCATCGTCATCGCTCCATCTTCAAAATACGGTCGGTTAAATTCGTTTGTAATTCTGCCCGTAGGATGTCTTGAGATACAGGTACAGCCTGATTATAACGGATATAGTATAAACAAGATTCGGGCAATATACCGATATGTTTTTCTACCGCATGGGCGTAAATCGCCAATTGCAGATAGTAACGTGGCGCATGTGTTCGGCAATCTCCATCGGCAACGGTGCTGGTTTTATAATCGTAAATCATCCATCCTGTATCAGTTTTGCATAACACATCGATAACACCATGAATGATGTGGTCATCCCATTTGAACACAAACGGCAATTCCCGATACACCGTCTTGGCGTGTTCGATGGTTTGGTAAATATGACTTTTTTCAAATTGGCGTAGGAGTTTGAGCGCCTGCCCGATGACCGCTTGTGTATCTCCACGCACACCAAAACGCCACGCATAATTTTGTAAGATGAGGTTCAATTGGGTGCTATCGGTCTTGTTGGGCAAATGCCCATGACGCAGGGCTTCATGAACCACTTCGCCGATGCGCTGTGATGTTGTGTGTTCTGTCTCTGTGACGATGGATGGAATGCGATTTGGTGCATCATGAAATACCCGTTGTCGAAAGCGTTGGGCAAAAATATCGCCATAGGTTTGGTTATGTTCTGCGCCGCCTAAATCGGCAAGGGTGGTGGCGGCGAGATGCCTGGCGGGGGCGGTCTTTTCGATGACCACATCCGTCAATAAGCGCAATGGAGTAGGGGCGATGGTGGTAAAATCGGCATCCCATAATGTATCGGATTTATCGATTTTATGCTTGGGTGGTGTCGGGCGATTTTGCGGTAATAACAGGTGGGTATCACCCGCCGTCATCGATGACTTGTGCGCCTCTAACATGGCGCGGATGATATCGGTCATATTCAAGGCTTCGATGATCATTCTCAGCCAGCCCCCGTCTGATTTGGCGTAACTAATCCCCTCTTTTTTCTGATTCACCAGCCCACTGATATATAAATAATCGCCTGCACGGGTGGTCGCCACATATAACAAGCGTAACGATTCAGCGTTGGCACGTTCTTTATTCAACTGGTTTACCCAGTGATATCCAAGTGTGGGGGTTGCTTCACCATTCAGCATCACTTTACAACCGAAATATCCACCCGATTCGTAAATAACGGGCGAATAATCGCCTCTGTCGCCCGTTTGGGCATCGGGGATGAACACCACAGGATATTCTAGCCCCTTGCTGGCGTGGATGGTCATCAGCGTGACAGCATTTCCTACTTCAAGTGGGGCATCGCCTTCGCGCACCTCTTTGTCGTTCAGATGATGCCAATAGGTGACAAAATCCCCCAACGATAACGATGCAACACCATCGGCTTTTTCGAGCAATTTTTCGATATTGCCCCGTTGCCGATCGCCATCGGGCAAACTGCTGATGGTGGCGATATAATCGGTTTTATAAATGGCATGGCGCAACACATCGGCTAATGTGCGCCTGCCCATCTGCCCGCGCAAATCATCGATGACCGCATCGGCATGAGCCAAGCGGGCATGGTCATCTGCCGATAAGCTGAGCGCATCATGCTCCCCGATAGCCTCCCATAAGCGCAGGTTATGGTCATCGGCATATAGGCGCAATGCCAACAGCGCATCATCACTCACATGAAACAATGGTGAACGCAACGCCGAGACCAGCGCCAATTCATCATAGGGGTTATAAACCGCTTGGAGCAGGTTGATCAAATCCCACACTTCTTGACGGTCATAATATCCTTTGCCCGCCACCGTGATATATGGCACGCCGAACATCCGCAGGGCATTTTCGTATATCCCGATATGCGTCATGCGACGGAATAAGATGGTGATGTCGCGGTATTGCACTGGGCGATATTCGCCTAATTTTTTATCCCATACGGGCAACTTCTGCGCGATGATGGTCTGGATTTCATCGGCAATTGCCATCGCTTCCCATTTGCGCCGTTCATCTTTGGATAGGGCTGTGTTGGTTTCATTCACGGTGTGGTCATTGATGAGCAACAAGCGCACTGGCGGATGGTCGTATTTGGATTGCCGATGTGCCTCCATCTCTGTGCCATAATCCACCATGAAATCTTGTATTTGTTGTGGCATGGCAGGATTGACCATCATCACCTGCTTGAATAACCGATTAAACCAGTGAATGAGCGCCGATTGCGTGCGGAATGATTTGTTCAGGGCGGGATTTTCGCCCAGCGTGGCGATGATTTTCGTCTTCACGCGGTTGAATACGCTCACATCCCCCCCGCGAAAGCCGTAGATGCTTTGTTTATCATCGCCCACCAAAAAGGTGATATGGCTGGCATCGCCACCGCCTAATGCTTCGATGATACCCCACTGCGTCATGTTGGTATCTTGAAATTCATCCACCATCAGGTGCATGATCTCTTTATGCCGATAGCGGTTGATGATGTCAGGATTTTGCAATAGGGTGTGTGTACGCCTTTCTAGATCATCAAAATCTAACACCGCTAAATCGGCTTTGAGCGCCTCGTATGCCGTCTTCACCCGTTTGATGAGCGATTGCCATAGGGCTTCGGTCGCTGGTGCATGTTCGCCAATGTGGCGGGCTTCATCCCATTTTGTCATGTGTTCGATGAGCGCTTTGGCATGATCGCGCATGATGGTGACGAATGCTTTGGTGGTCGGATCTTCGATCCGCTTACCCGAAAAATTCAACTTTCCTACGGCATGTATCAGCCGAATTTTTTGGTCATCATCCGTGCCATTGCGGAGCGCCTCTAGCATGTCCATCACCAAATGCCATCGTTCATCATCGTCATACCAGTCATGGGCATTATGCCTATCTGCCACTTGCAAGATATGCGCGCTGTGAATATCCAGCAAGTCTTTGTACATGGCATGGCTATCCACATTCGGTTGGGCATTCATCGCCAATAGGCGCATATCGCGGATGATGCTCAGCACGCGATTTTCGCCATATAGGGCGAATAAATCCAATTCGGGCGCTGGCGGATAGTGTGCCTTGAGCGCCAGAAATGTCGTTTGGATGGCTTGATCGAGCAATAAGCCTGCTTGGATTTCGTCTAATACCGCAAATTCGGGGTCTAGCCCTGCTTCGGCAAAATTGGCACGGAGCAAATTGGTGCATAAGCCGTGAATGGTATCGATTTGTGCGCCGTCAATTTCGCCCAGCCACGATGCCCATCGTTGAGCGATATCGGGCTGATTTTCGGCGATTTTTTGATGATACCGTTCTTCTAATTTTTGGCGCACCCGATCGCGCATTTCATCGGCGGCTTTCCGTGTGAAGGTGATGGCGACAATGTTATGCAAATGCCATGTGGGGTTGTCTTCTAGTAATGCCAAAAATCGCTCGACAAGGACGTGCGTCTTGCCCGATCCTGCCCCTGCCGATACGATGATATTCTTCTGGTGTTCTCTGATGGCGATTGTCTGTGCTGGTGTAAATGTGACCATCATGCGTCATCCTCATCCGTTGTGCGGGCATGACGACACAGCTTGCTGAATTCGCAATATGGCGTACACATCCCGCCTGTTGGTGGCTTGTTAGGGTCTACGGCGAAATTGCCCGCACGCGATGCACCGATTTGATGCGCCAGGTGCATCATGCCTTTTTGCATGATATGCGTATCATCATTCATCTTCACCACGCCTTTGGGTCGCATATCGCCCAAATGCCAAAAGAAGCCACCCGCGAGGGGGGTGTGCGAGGCGATATGTCGCACGGCATACAGATAAATCAGCATCTGATAATTGCGCCCGTCCTCGATTTCGCTGGGCTTAATTTCGTTACTGCCCGATTTATAATCCATGACCACCAACTGAGCGCCAATTTTATCAATACGGTCAATGATGCCACGCACCCGAATTGCGCCAATATCATCCCCCAAATCCAACCAGAAGGGATGATCATCAAATCCGAATCGCGCCTCTAGCCGATACGGTTTGCGCTCGCCCGATAAACCGAATGTCTTTGTGAACACATCTTTTTCTGGGGCGAAATCTGCCTCGATGAAGCGCCGTAATTTTTGCATGATGTTACGTTTTTCTTCTTCCCACAATGGGGTCGGGATGAAACCGAATTGTTGTGGCGCATCGTGTAAAATTTGCGTCCCCAGATGATCTAATAGCGCCTGTGCGGTGGGTAATGTGTTGGGCGAGATGCTCATCCCCAAATTTTTCAATTCGCTATATACCGCCTCTAAAATGGCATGATATAACGATCCGCGTTGTAACACATCCATGCCCGCTTGGGGTTCTTGGCGTTCCTCTAATTTGAGCAAATGCTTGGCGAAAAATCTGAAGCCACACACCCCTTGATCATTGAGGCGGGTGGCGCTCCATACATAATGTGTATCTAAATAATGGCTGATGTGTGTTTTGAGCGCGTCATCTTCTAACACGCCATTATACCGATTGGCTTCTTTCTGTGAACGCCCCTGTTCGATATGCCGACTGTGCTTGAGTTTGTGCCACAGGTGCGGATATTCGCCCACCAGCCATGCGCCCATCGACAGGAGCGATTCATCACCACTATTCAAGCCGATTGCCAATGCGCTAAAGGCTTCATCCACCGTAGCCGCACGCGCCATATCCACCATTTTGCCAATGCCGATTTTATGCGCTTGGATGTGTGCTTGGGCGTTGGTATATAAGGCGGTTGCCCCGCGCCATAATGGGCTAGGTAGCCATTCTTTGCCATCTTTGAGTGTCGGACGGGTTAATATCAACGATTGTGTCGGCAAGCAGATGAGTTCATAAAACACCCCTTCATCATCGCGTGCTTCGGCTTGTGTCTTGATGGGGTTATCGGGCAAGGCGAGATTGAGGCGAATCCGTTCACTTTCCAGATACAACGGGTCTTGTGGGATCGGCGCAGGGAAGATGCCTTCGCTCAAGCCTAAAATCACCACATGGGCATGTGGCAATCCACGTCCACCAACGGCGGTTGTCGCCAAAATGCGCCCACGACGACTTGGACGTGGGGCAGATACCCGCCGTGCGAGGCTATCCATCAGTTGATCATAAAATTCATCCCAGCGCATTTCGCTCGTTGTTTCGATGATATGGCTCATCTTATGATGAGCGAACAACAAATCTTGTAAACCGTGCTTGATGGCGCTGATGACCAACAAATCCCGCGCCAACCATGTCTCATCGCCCAATCGGGCTTGTGCCACCATGTTCAACTGAGCGGTGTCATCGGGGATGATGTCGGTGTCATCATCCGCATCGGGCAAATTATCTGCGCCGATGATCCCCTCTATCCATGCGATGAATTCGGTCAATGTCGCCGTTGGTGGTGGGGTGATGGCATCGAAAAACGCGCTCAGATGATGATGTAAATAATCGGCATCGGCGCTATCAATCGTGTAAGCGGGGAGGGCTTCATCATCCGATAATGTGGCATCTTCTGTTGGATGATGCACCGCATTGTAGATCGCCTTGAGCCATGCCTCTCGCCCACCCAATACCATTTGGTGGTTGCTGATGGCTTCGAGCGTATCTATCCATTCTGATGACAATCCCGCGCCGTTGATATATGGTGAACGGAGCGCGTCCAATACCCCTCTGCGCGGAAAATCATCCTTCGCCAAGTTGAGCAGGGCGGTGAGCGTCATGACGAATGGTGTTTCGGAGAGTGGCTCATCATCATGCAAAACCAATGGCAAGCCATATTTATCGGCATATGCCTTGAGCGGTTTTCGGTAATTTGCCCAATCGCGCACAGCGATGAGGATGTCATCTGGCTTTGCGCCGTCTAATAGCAGGGCTTTGACATGTCGCAATGCTAACGCCGTCTCTTCGGTTGGTGTGGGTGCTTCTAAAAAGGTGATGCCCCCGTTTATCATCTGTTTGGGGCTATTTTGCAAAAAGATGTTGTGGATGAGGTGAGCGAGATCGGGATGTTTGGATGTGGGCGATGCGCCGATTGGTGATGTGGTTAATATCGCTCCAGCGCGGTTGAAGGCGCGTTTTAATTCGGCTTTGGCGGTGGCAAAACGCCTGCCGATGGTCGCCTCGCGGTTGGTCACTTGGGTGAGTGTGATAACCGTCTGTGGAATTTGTTGTGATAATCGCGCCAACAAATCACTTTGTGTATGCGAAAACTGGTCAAATCCATCCACAATCAGCATATCCACACCCGCTTGTGAGATGAGGCTGGGTGATTGTTCGAGTGCTTCGACTGCCAACCAACCTTGCCCTTCATCATCCATCAGGTTGTAACGGATGAGCGCCTGTTGATAGGCGCTATATAGGCGCGATAAATCGTGTTCACGCCTATTTTGGGCGACTGATGCGTATGCCTCTGGAAACACCCGATTTTGCTTGAGTTCACGAATCCAATCTTCGATGATATGCACAAAGCCGTTGGTATGCGCCACAGGCGCAAAGACGGTGAGCGGGGTGGTGTGGATGACATGACGCAGTATCAGGCGTTGCTCGGTGGGGTTCAATAAGCGTTGCGGTTCGCCAGCCATATCGAGGATGCGCTGATACAAATCTGAAAAATTGAAGAATTCGATATTGAAATACGTGTCGCGCCCGCCATGTGCAAATAAGCGCTCCCGCAGGGCGATTTCTTGGCGTTGGGTGGCGAGCAATACCCATAGGCGGGCGAATGGATTTTGGGCAAATTGCCGATGTACCTCAGATAGCACAAATTCAGTTTTGCCCGCGCCGACAGGGGCTAAGAGCAGATGGGCGTTCACCATGGTAAGGTTTTTCCGCGATAATTGATGTAAGATCCACTTTGGCGCATGGTCAAGCCATCGACCACTTTAATCATCCCTGCGATGGACTCGTGTGGCGTGAGTGGCGCATTTTGCCCGCCCATGTCGGTCTGTACCCAACCGGGGTCGAGGGAGATGACGATGATGTGATATGGGGCTAAATCTGCCGCCAATCCGCGTGAAATCATGTTCAGCGCGGCTTTGCTGGTGCAATACGCATGATACCCGCCATAACTGCGATGTTCAATCGACCCCATATCCGATGAAATATTGATGATGCGTGGCTGATTCCCCTTTTTGAGCAGGGGCAATAATGTTTGTACAATGAGCGCAGGGGCGACGGTGTTCACGCGCAACACCTGCAAAAAGCCGTCCATGCTCAAATTGCCGATGCTTTGTGTGTCATCTTTGGGATTGATGGCGGCATTGTTGATGAGGATGTCTAGTCCGTTGGTTTTGTTCTCGATGTGA
Source organism: Phototrophicales bacterium (assembly GCA_002794515.1). Lineage (GTDB taxonomy): Bacteria > Chloroflexota > Anaerolineae > Aggregatilineales > Phototrophicaceae. Next base: position 2,772 of record PGTJ01000043.1, on the reverse strand, counting down.
TGAATGATATGTTGGATCGATTGCTCATCGGCGACATCCAACGGCAAGAGGTCGATGTGTGGGGCATATTGGTCGGCGAGTGATTGTAGAGCATGGGCATGATGTTCATCCCGATAGGTGGCGAAGATATGCACATGCTCTTGTTGGGCATATTGCCGTACCATCTCTAATCCTAGCCCCCGCGTCGCCCCTGTGATAAATATGCGTTTCATGAGATGTATATCCTATCTTTACGTTTTATAAAACAGTTTGACCACCGTCTCGACTGTTTTTGGATTGCTGACCCGTTCCTTCGCCAAAAATCCCTCGCTCAGGCGCGGATATAAGTCGTGCAGATGCACCACTGGCAAAACGGGATCTTTGGTTTTGAACATAGCTTTATCTTCGGGTTGTGTGAGTACGACAATGCCATACACTGGCACATCTTCGAGTTTATGACGCACCAAATAATCGCGTACACTTTTGACATCATCCAGCGCATCTTGTGTGGGATTGGTCAGGTTGATGCGCCATTGATTATTGGCACGTTTGAGCCATTTGCTCCGCTCGTTCAAAAATTTGCCGACCATATCGGTGATGCGAAAGACCAACACACCCCCTGGACCGACCAGCAGGGCATCGACATAACCGACTGGACGGCTATTGATGTTGCGGATGAATGTATAGCGGTCATCAATCTGGTCGATGATGGCTCTGGCGGTCATCATAGCGAGGTCGTTATCGGTTTTCCATGTCACGGCACGGATGACCATCGCCGCGCCCAACAAAAACAGCACCGCACCGCCCAGAAGCATCATCAGCCGTCCTAAATTGACGATGGGGTTAATCTCTTGTCCTGCGCCTGTGACAGGGATGGCGTATAATGCCAAACCGACCACGCCCAAAAATATCCCGCCTGTGATGAACACAAAGGCGAATTGTAGTAACAGTTGTGAGCGTCTGAGCAACGCTTTAGAAGGAGACACATTTCGCATACAAATCGCTCCGCATCATGATGGATGAAAGACCAATGTTAAGGTGTTTTGCTTTCAGATTGTGGTGTTTGGGATGTTCGCCGTGCGATGATGGTATCTTCGAGTAATTTTTGCAATTCGGCGAATTTGGGCAATGGTTTATAAATCAATTTATCGGCTTGGGTTTGTGCCATGATGGCTTTTTCTTCATCGGGTGTCAATTTATAGGCGGTGGCGAAGACAATGGCAATATCTTTGATGAGCGGGCTTTTGCGGATGCGCTCGCCGACATCGGGTCCTTGAATTGCGCCCGGTAAGCGAATATCTAACAACGCCAATTCGGGCAATTCGCCCTGAAAGCGTTTATTATCCACATCTTCTATCCATGCCATCGCTTCTTCGCCATCTACGAATGCCACACCATCAATGCCCCATATTCCAAACATTGCCATCAGCACTTCGTAAATATCTGGCTCATCTTCTACAACCATCCAAGTAGACAAGAGGCTTCCTCACTTTTCCATATTGTCCTACGTAACTGCTACTATCATACAACAAAAATTTTACCCTATTGAGGGAAATATGGCGAATTTTAAGAAAATCCTAGAAAAAACTTTTGGATTATGCCATGTTAGGGTTATAATAAAAAGCAAATTGTATCCAACAGGGAGCGACTTGACTTGAACTGGTTAATCGTCGAAGATGAAGCAGATATTCGCAGTCTGGTTTCCATGATGTGCCAAGTGTGGGGAAACACGCCATTGGCATACGAAAGTGGACAGAAGGCGTGGGAGTGGTTAGATACGGTAGAATCGGGGCAATATAAAGGTGCAATGCCCGATTTTGCGTTGATGGATATTCGGATGCCCGGCAAGCGGGGCAACGAGATTGCCGCACGGATTCGCACAGTGGAAAAATTGAAAGATATTCCTATTGTGTTGATGACCGCCTTTGTGATGAGCGAAGACGAGATGAACCAAATGAAAAAAGATTTCGGTGTAGATGCGGTGATCAACAAACCCCTGCCCGATTTCGACCGCCTTCGTACCGTGTTGTATGACATCATCAATCGCAAAAAAGCCGAAGTCGCCGCTTCTGCGCCCACCACGCCGACATCCACGCCACCGCCACCTGCGCCAACACCAGCACCTGCGCCGACACCGATCACCAATACACCGCCAACGGCGACTGTCACCGAAACGCCTGCGTCTTCACCAACACCAACCGCCACAGTGACACCGCCACCTGTGCCGACAACCGATAGCACGGCGATTACGCAACCATCAAAGCCGAATAAAGTGGCAACCGATGAGACCCCAAAGGTCGAAGCCACCCCATCGACGACATCCGAACCGCCTAAAGACCAATCGTCATCGTAGGGATTTATGGGCGATCGGACAAATGAACAAGCACAAGCAGTCGGAGGTGTTTTGCACCGCATCAATCAATTGGGCGCGGCGACAGAACGCCTCTTTAGCCGTTTGTTCACCAATATCCATCACCGCGCCAAAATCGAGAGTGAGCGCGAAGCCCGTCAACGGCGTAAAGCCGAACTAGAGGCGAAAATCAACCGCGCACGATTAGTCATCGCCCAAAATAGGCAACTCAAAGCCCGTGTGCAATTGCAACAACGCGACATTGAACGGCTCGATGGCATCCTCGCCACCATCACCGAAGGCATCATCATGCAAGACCTCGATGGCAAAGTGGTCTTTATGAATAATGCCGCCCACAACCTGTTGGGCAAATATAAAAATTTTCGAGATACCGAACTGGGGCGCTTATTCGATACATATAACCAGACCACAGCGCTGGCGGG
>PGTJ01000801.1 GCA_002794515.1 Phototrophicales bacterium | reverse complement strand
TACCTGTGTGGTGCGCCAATCATCTGAAGATAAGGCGATGGGGCGGTTGTATTTGCTCCGCGATGTGAAGAAGAAATATCCCGAAAAAATTGTCAGTGTCATGGGCTGTATGGTCGGGGTGAAAGACCCCGTGCATCTGCGTAAGAAACTGCCATTTGTCGATGTGTTCATGGCACCATCTGAGCCGAAGCCGATGGTCGAATTTCTGAAAAACCGTATGGATGAAGCCGAATTGTTGGCATATGAAGAAAAGTCGCGCCAAGAACGCGATTTAGTGCAAGATGGCGACCTGATTTTGCCCACGCATGAACAGGGCTACCTTGTCAGCGCCCATGTGCCAGTGGTTTATGGC
>PGTJ01000593.1 GCA_002794515.1 Phototrophicales bacterium | reverse complement strand
TACCTGTGTGGTGCGCCAATCATCTGAAGATAAGGCGATGGGGCGGTTGTATTTGCTCCGCGATGTGAAGAAGAAATATCCCGAAAAAATTGTCAGTGTTATGGGCTGTATGGTCGGGGTAAAAGACCCTGTGCATCTGCGTAAAAAGTTGCCGTTTGTCGATGTATTCATGGCACCATCCGAGCCGAAGCCGATGGTCGAATTTCTGAAAGACCGTATGGATGAAGCCGAATTGATGGCATATGAAGAAAAGTCGCGTCAAGAACGCGATTTAGTCCAAGATGGCGACCTGATTTTGCCCACGCATGAACAGGGCAACCTCATCAGCGCCCATGTGCCAGTGGTTTATGGCTGTTCTCATGCCTGCACATTTTGCATCATCCCGTTCAGACGTGGGGTGGAGCGTAGCCGTAGTGTGGGCGAAATTGTCGCCCATGTGCGTAGCCTCGCCAAACAGGGAGTGAAAGAAGTCACCCTGTTGGGGCAGATTGTCGATCGGTATGGCAAAGATATTCCCGATGGTCCCGACCTCGCCGATTTATTGCATGTGGTGCATGATGTCGCCGAAGAAACGGGCGTGGAGCGCATTCGCTTCTTGACCAGCCATCCCAATTGGATGAGCGATAAACTGTTGCAAACGGTGGCAGATTTGCCACGGGTGATGCCCCAAATCGAAGTCCCTATTCAGGCGGGCAATGATGAAGTATTAGAAAATATGAAGCGCGGATACACAAATGCCCAATATCGTGCATTAGTCGATAAAATCCGTGCTACAATTCCTGATGTCGCTATTCATACCGATATTATTGTCGGTTTCTGTGGCGAGACCGAAGCACAATTCATGGACACCTACCAAATCTTGGCAGATTTGCGGTTAGATAAGGTACACTTGGCAAAATATAGCCCGCGTCCCCATACGGTGAGCGCCCGTCGCATGGAGGATGATGT
>PGTJ01000516.1 GCA_002794515.1 Phototrophicales bacterium | reverse complement strand
TAAAGGGGCAGATTATCTTGTCCTAATCCAAAGCAAAGCCACACTGCAAAGCGAATTGGTGCAAGCAGAATTATCTTATGCGATTGAAAATAATATCAAAGTGATCACATTGGTCTTGGAACGATTGAATTTGCGCGAAAGCGGGGAATTTGCATCTGTGTTAAATGATAAACCGATAGATTTTTCGGAATGGCTTCGCAATAAACAAGCCCGTAATGCCATTCAGGAACTCGAAACCCAATTGAACCAAAAAACGGATGATGATGTGTTATCGGCGAATAACATCAAAAATCTGACCGAATTGGTGCGCCTAGAGGGGCATACCAGTTGGGTGCGTGCCGCCCGTTTTTCACGAGATGGCAACATGTTGGCTTCGTGCGCCAATGATAACACCATCAAATTATGGGATACGCGCAACCGCGACATCGCCAACCGTTACCCGCCCCTGCTGACCACACTGACCGCCCACCAATCGTTGGTATGGGATGTGGCATTCTCGCCAACGGAGAACATCCTTGCCAGTTGTGGTAATGATAACGCCGTCCGCATGTGGGATTTAGATGAATATCCCGAACCAGTGGAATTTACGCGCTTTGTAGATCATCACGAACCGGTTTTTGGGCTGGCTTTTTCACCAGATGGCGACCTGCTCGCCTCGACTTCTAAAGATAACAGTGTGCATCTGCGCGATATTCGGCGCATCAAAGTGAATGGCATCGCCGAGGCGATCGTGCCACTGTTGCATAGCAGTTATGTGTATTCGACGAGTTTTTCTCATGATGGTCGGTTGATCGCCTCTGGTGGCATGGATAGCACCGTGCGCGTATGGGAGATAAACCGCACCAATATTCGCAGTTTGGCGCGTGCCAAACCACAATTTTTAATCGGTCATATGAGTTGGGTGAATATGGTGCAATTTTCGCCAACACAGGCGTTTATCGCTTCATGTTCACACGATAAAACCATCCGCATTTGGGATGTGGAAAATATGCGCGAATATGGTGTTCTGACTGGTCACAAAGATTCAGTCAATAGCATCGCTTTTTCGCCCGATGGGCGCTTGCTGGCATCCACATCCAAAGACGATACCTTACGGGTGTGGGATATGAACAACGGGCATGAATTAATCTGTATTCAAGCACATGAAAAGTGGGCGAATGGCGTGGTGTTTTCGCCCAATGGCAAGTTGATTGTGACCACGGGTGGCGATTATAGCATCAAATTGTGGGGATTTAGCAAAAGCGCAAATCGTTAAGTGGCGGGCTTCCACAATGGATACCGTGCTTGCGGAATATCAAAAATCCACTCGCCTTGCCAAGTGATGACCCGTATCAT
>PGTJ01000200.1 GCA_002794515.1 Phototrophicales bacterium | reverse complement strand
ATCGAAGTCGGACGTGGCGGGCGTTATGATGATAATTCGTTGGTCAATAACAAATTATCCCTGTTCACGCCGATTATTTTGGAACATGCGCGGTATTTGGGCGATACCGTAGAGCGCATCGCCTGGCACAAAGCGGGGATTATCAAACCCCATAGCACTGCCTATAGCCTGCCCCAAGCACCGAGTGTGATGGAGGTCTTGCGACGTGAAGCCGATGCACTCGATGCCAAATTTGAATGGCTGGCAAACCGCGATATGGGCATTTATCTGGGACCCAGCACTGGCACAGTGCCAGGGATGCGCGTGGATATGGGCGGGCGTTATGGCGAAGTGAATATCCCATTGTTGGGGCGCTACGAAATTGACAATGCGTCATTGGCGGTATGGGCGGCGGGCAATATGCATGGACGGCTCAAGACGATGATCAAACATGGGTCTGATGAATATGTGTCGCGCATCCGTCAGGGTTTAGAATCGGTCATTTGGCCAGGGAGATGCCAAAAATTGCAAGATTCGCCCGCCATTTATATCGATGGGGCAATTAATCCGCTATCGGCAAAAACTTATGTGGATAGCCTGCGCGATTATCTCACACAGCCTGTTGTGGCGATATTAGCCGTGCCAACCGACCGCGATTTAGCTGGGGTGAGCAAAATTTTCGCCCAAATTAGCGATGTCATCATCCTCACCCAAACCGAACGCAATGTTGCCATACCCTTCCCCAAGCCCGATGATGCCTTAGCAGTCGTGAAGCAATATCATGATAAGGTGTATTACGCGCCCAGTGTCGCCCAAGCGATCGATTTAGCGGTGCAACACGCCACATCAGACGGCACGGTGTTGATGTCTGTGGCACAACCAGCAATTGGCGATGCCATGCAATATTATGATTTGCACTATGAAGTCATTTAATCGCAGGCATGTGGCATGACTCAATCTGATAAATGGGCAGATGTCCCTCAGCGCTTGCTCACGGCAATCATCGGTCTGCCGATTGTATTAGCGGGTCTCTTCATTGGCTCGCCGATTTCGACCATAGGCATTATCCTGATTGCCCTCATCGCCATGTTCGAGTTATATCACATATCGCATATCAACAAGCAATGGCAGGGCTTATTTTTGATGGGGATGGTGATATATATCGGCATCCCGATGGGCTTGCTGGTGGTCATCCGTGATGGCGAAAATGGGTTATCATATACCCTATTGCTCCTCATCACCAACTGGACAACGGATAGCATGGCGCTCATTGGCGGGCGATTATTCGGCAAACATAAAGTTGCACCGCATATTTCATCGGGAAAGACCTGGGAAGGGGTGATTATTGGATTTATATCCGCATGTATCGCGGGGTGGCTTGTGGGGATACTCGCCCGTTTATCACCGACAATCATCATCATCGCCCCGCCGATGGTTGCCTGCATGACCATCTTGGGCGATTTGCTCGAATCGCGCATTAAGCGCTTATTCCATGTCAAAGATGCCAGCCAATTATTGCCCGGTCATGGCGGATTTTTAGACCGCATAGATGGTTTATTGCTGGCTATCCCGATTTTTTACCTCATCATAAATTGATCTTAGCCAATGCTAATTTGTCGTTTACCGATTGTCTAAGTCATCGAACATGCCGTATGCTATAAATAAGCGCATATTGATATGAGGATATGACATGACAACTGGCATACAAGTGAGGCGTGTACTCATTATCACCCTCTTTCTCAATTTTGGGGTGGCATTGGGCAAAATTGTCGTGGGATTAATCAGTGGTGTATTGGCGATCACCGCCGATGGATTTCACTCATTAACAGACGGCTCATCCAATGTATTGGCATTGGTGGCGCACCGTATCGCCTCGCGCCCACCTGATGATGACCATCCCTATGGGCATGGGCGTTACGAAACACTCGCCGCCATGCTCATCGGCATATTTTTATTGTTGGTGGCGTGGGAAATCATCACAGGGGCGATGGAACGCCTCTCTAATCCTACTGAATTGAGCGTCACTCCCCTGACCTTCGCGGTGATGCTCATCACCTTGTGCATCAACTGGGGTGTTAGTCGGTATGAACGTCAAGCGGGGTATCGGCTTCGTTCAGAATTACTGCTCGCCGATTCTAAACACACACGCGCCGATGTATGGGTGACATCTTCGGTCATCATCAGCATGATGCTCATCGGCTTGACGGGATGGTCATGGATTGATGCGGTGACGGCAATCATCGTTGTGGTGTTAATCGGTCGGGCGGGCTTGTCTATCCTCAAGCAAAACGGACGCATATTGGTAGATACCGCACCATATACCCCCGAACAACTCATGGAAATTGTGAGCGATATTCCTCAAGTGGTGGATGTGGTGCGCGTGCGGAGCAGAGGCACAACCGACCAACCGAATATCGATATTGATATCACCCTGCCTGCCGATATGACGATTGCCGATAGCGCCAAAGTGATATCCGATATTCGACAACGCTTATGCGATACATTAGGCGATGTGCAAGAGGTAGAAGTCCACTTTATGCCCGCCGAAGAGACAAAAACCGCATAAAATCAAAAAACGCCCGTGAGAGTCATGGGCGTTTTGGATTGTGTGATCATAAAATTTGTGCCAAAAAATTTTGCAGGCGTGGATGTTTGGGATTATCAAACAATTCATTGGGGGTATTCGTCTCGACAATCCGCCCACTATCCATAAAAATCACCCGATCTGCCACCTCTTTGGCAAAACCCATCTCGTGTGTGACGACAATCATCGTCATGCCACTGCGAGCGAGTTCTTTCATCACATCAAGCACCTCTTTGATCATTTCGGGGTCGAGCGCTGATGTCGGCTCATCAAATAACATGATACGCGGGTTCATCGCCAATGCACGGGCAATCGCCACCCGTTGCTGTTGACCACCCGATAACTGACCGGGATGTTTATAGGCTTGGTCGCGGATGCCAACGCGGTCTAACAGTGCCAATGCGGTTTGCATGGCTTCTTGTTTCGAGCGTCGCCTGACAATTCGTTGCGCCAACATCACATTGCCCAACACCGTGCGGTGCGGAAACAAATTAAATTGTTGGAACACCATGCCCACTTCACGGCGGATGGCGCTCACATTGCGTGTGTTGTTATCAAGCAAAATGCCATCAATGATAATCTCCCCCGCCTGATGTTCTTCGAGCCTGTTCAGGCAACGGATAAGGGTAGATTTGCCACTGCCCGATGGTCCAATGACCACCACCACTTCGCCTTCATACACCTCAAGATTGATGTCTTTTAGCACCCAAAATTTGCCAAACCACTTATTCACCCCATAACATTGAATAATGCGGTTATTGCGGTTGATATGCCCACTCATCGGTTAGCGTTCCTTTGTCTTGAGGCGTTGCTCTAATATTTTGACGAACAACGAACCTGTGAGCGTCATCGAAAGATAGATGAACGCCACCACCAAATATACATCAATATAATCAAAATTCGACCCCGATATCTTTTTAGCCAGTTGCGACACATCATTTAGCGCCAAAAGCATGACCAATGACGAGTCTTTAATCATGGCAATAAAATCATTGCCGAGTGGCGGAATGACCACCTTAAACGTTTGTGGAATAACAATATATTTGATGGTCTGATAGCCCTTCATGCCCAGTGAACGGGCGGCTTCGAGTTGCCCTTTGGGGATAGATTGAATCCCTGCACGAAACACCTCTGATAAAAACGCGCCATATGCCAATGCGAGGAAGATAATCGCTGTTTCAATCGATGTGCCTCTGAAAGGCAAATCAACCCCTGCTTGTCTGAGGGCGGGCATAAAGGCGAATGCCCCAAATACCAATAACGTGGCAATGGGCATACCGCGCAATAATTCTACATATAAAGTGACGATGTGATATAAAATAAGGCGTATGAAGTTGATTGTGCCACCAATTAAGCCTTGCCCAGGACCGGGTGGATAGGAGCGAACAATGCCCGTGAACAACCCAATGACCAATGCACCGGCATATGCCCCAAAAGATACCTGTAATGTGATATTCACACCTGCCGATAATCGCCGAAAATATTCTGAATATTCAGGATCACCCGCGATGCTCAGGACGATATAAATGCCAACAACAACAAGGAATAAGATCCACCAAGGGAAGCGATACACATAAATAAATGGGGTGACAGGACGGGGCTTTGCGGGGGGTATACCTTCAATTTGTAGGGCTGGCGCAATCGGGACATCTTCTGCTAGGCGCATACGCTGGCTATCTGCTTCACTGACCATGTTCGACATTCCTCTTAAAAACTACATTTCTCCAAAATATAAGACCATAAGGGCGCAAATTAATTGCGCCCTTAAAATTATTCAGCACAAGAGAAGCTGATTAGCTTTCTGGTGTGGCTACAGGTTCTTCTTCTTCACCAGGGATAGGAGCATCATCGCCAAACCACAAGCTGTTGATTTCATCTAGTGTGCCATCGCACATCATGCTCAACAAGGCGGCATTGAACGCCTCGACCAAATCTGAGTCATTGGGGAAGGCAAAGCCCAATTCTTCGCCTGCGGTGATGCCTTCATCAATATAGGTGAGCGATTCCGCATTTTCGCCCACATACCCTTGCCCCGCCACATTATCCATAATCACCGCGTCTACATCACCTGCGATGAGTGCTTGCACGGCAACGGGGAATGTCTCGAAGGCGAGCAACCGAGGGCTGTCTTCCGATCCCAATAATTCAACAGCCGTTTCGTAGTTGGTCGTCCCTGGTTGAACACCGAGCGTAAAATCACCATCGAAAAATTCTTGCACAGTGGTGAAGCGGTCTTCATCAATGCGAACGAGTAATACTTGTTCGAGTTTGATATAACCGATTGAGAAATCGACAATTTCATCACGTTCTTCGGTGATGGTGATGCCATCGGCGGCGACATCAAATTCGCCATTGCTGACGGCGACAATCATACCATCCCAAGAGGTTTCGACATATTCTGGCACGCAGTTCAAGCGAGCGCAAATTTCATCAATCGTATCATAATCCCAACCTGCGGGTTCACCTGTTACGGGATCTAAGAAGTTGAAGGGGATATAAGCATTTTCGACAGCAACAGTGATCACACGCCCTTCCAAATCGGGCAATTCAATTTCGGCGGGACATTCCATCGGTTCTTCTGTCGCTTCGCCTTCTTGTGCCACAGCAGAAGGGATAATAATCAATAAAGCAATTGCCAACAATAGTAGTGCTTTTAGTTTCATAGGTGGTGTACTCCTCCAAATAGTTAACAATGGGTAACAAAGTTGATTATATCGTGTTCGATTGTTAAAACACTGCCCATATTATATAAAGT
>PGTJ01000216.1 GCA_002794515.1 Phototrophicales bacterium | reverse complement strand
TCGTAGATATTCCCCCATATATCCGCTAGGATGATGCTGATGACATGAGGATGTCTTGTATATTTTAACTGCATGAAGGAGTAATCACATGAAATTCCGCACCTTTTCGATATTGGTGCTATCCATTTTGGCGCTGGTGAGCATCACCCCACTGACCGCACAAGATGAAAATCCATTTCCTGTTACCATCGAACATCAATATGGCACAACGACCATCACCCAAGCCCCACAACGCATTGTATCGATTGGTTATACCGAACAAGATTTTCTGTTGGCATTGGGCGTGACACCGATTGCCATTCGTTATTGGTATGGTGAAGAAGATGCTATCATGCCTTGGGCAGAAGACCATGTTGATGGCGACAAGCCAATCGTCATGCAACTGGATTATGGCAATCTGAACTATGAACTGATTTTAGAATTACAACCCGACCTCATCAGCGCGGTGACAGCAGGCATCAGCCAAGAAGAATATGACATGCTCTCGCAGATTGCACCGACCATCACACAAACCGATGAATACATTAATTTTGGGATGCCTTGGCAAGATGTCACCTTGATGATAGGCGCGGCGCTGGGCAAAAGTGACATGGCAGAAGCACTGGTCGCAGATACAGAAGCCTTGTTTGCCGAAGCACGCGAAAAAAATCCGCAATTCGCGGGCAAAACGGTTGTCTCTGCATATTATTATGACGACATCTTCGGATATTATACAGACCAAGACTCGCGTGCGCGTTTCTTCACAGAATTAGGATTTGTCGTCCCAGAAGATTTAGTTGAATTTGCTGGAGATTTATTCTATGCCAATATCAGCATTGAACGCACCGACTTGCTCGATCAAGATTTAATCGCCATCGTCAATTTGCAATTTATCGCTGGTGGACGTGAAGAATTAGAGGCGAACCCTCTGTTTGGTAGCTTAAACGCCGTTCGGGAAGGGCGCGTTTTATATATGGATGAAGTGACCGAAAATGCGCTTGGTTTTTACTCACCCCTGAGCATTCCATATGCCCTAGAGCAAGTACTACCGTTGTTAGAGACCATCTTCCCGCCTGAACCTGCAATCGAGGCAACCCCTAGCAACTGATTGGCGACATTGAGAACGCTGATTGCCCGTTATGGTGAGTATGGATATCAGAAAATACCCCACTTGGGTGGGGTATTGATTGTCATTTGCAACATTAATCACCTGTGGTGGTGGCGGGGTCTATGGTCGGCGATGGTGTGAGCGCCAATTGACGTGCCAATGCGTCCATATCGGTATATTGGTCAGAGACTACCACCGCATTAATGCCACGTACGACTGTCACCCATGTACGTCCGGGTTTGAGCATAATCGGCACAGGAGCACCAGGGTAAATCAGTTGAATGGCGCTACCACCATTCTCATCTTGTCTGCGCCAAAAGCCTGTATAAAACAATCCATCCCGAAACACATATGCCCTACCCTGCGCGGGTTCGGTGCTCCCCTCTGCCAATCCAAAATTAATCTCGATGGATTCATAATTTGCCCCTGGTGGGAATAAATCGGGGCGACGACGATGTTCCACTTCTAAATATACCAAGTTATCTGCCCAAATTTGTTGACCATCGCCTTTATCATAATGGGCGATGCCATCGGTATAACGCACATAATGCCCTGTTTGTGGGTCATATTGCCAACGCGCATCGGCTTGCCCCCACCAATCATAATAAATGTCTACAGCAGGCATACCATTCGGGTCTGGGAATTCGCTAAAGGCAAATCCTCGCGCACGGAAAGGACGATTCACATCGCGCCGTGTCGCCAATTCATACAAGGTTTGTGTGTTCAAAAACAGTGTATGCTCAAAATCGACATTCAGGCTGGTATCTCGACAAAAACCGGCATTTTCGCAATTATCCCCTTTGAGGGGCGAAAATGTCTGATATACAAAATCGGATGATAAAATCAGATTTTGTATCGGCTCACTAGTCCCAGAATAGGCTAAAAGCGCGTTATACATGCGGATCAGGTGGATATCTACCAATCGCGCACTCCGCACCGAACCAACCACAGTCGGCGCATTGCTCCGATAGATGGCGGCAAAGCGCGTCACACCACCCTCTGCCTCCAATTCGAATACCACATCGGCGAGGTTGATGCCTGTTTGTGGGCGAACAACAGGCGGATAGTTGCTGATTTTGACAATCAAATTACGCCGATTTTGTGCCGCTTCATCGGGATATGGCAACCCCGTGAGCGAATTCACCCCATCAGGATATACAAACGGTCCATTGGGCGTGGGTGTCGGCGATGGCGTATAGGTAGGGGTGAAGGTCGCCGTTGGGGTATAGGTGGCGGTTGGGGTGAAGGTGGGCGTAAAGGTAGCGGTATTGGTGAAGGTCGCTGATGGGGTGAGCGATGGGGTATAAGTCTCGCTCGGTGTAGCCGTTGGACCGCTTGGGGTATTGGTCACAAAATTAATCGGTTTATCGGTAGCAGGACGTGGTGTATTGGTCATAAAGACTTGCCCCATATACGGAACAGACGACATCCCTAATACGGGTACAACCACCAATAAACAACACATGACAATCAAAAGGATAACGACTCGGCGCATATTGCCTCTTCAGATATTATCAACACAACAAAAGCGGGTACAGTATACGCCCCATGCCGATGATTGCACAGGGCTTTTTATAAAGCGTGGGGGAATCGTTTATTTGAATTGATCTCACTGCCAAATCCTGTTAAGCGAAAGAATCACACAATATCTATTATCTGATATAATGTGAATTGCAAACTGAGGAGCAACTATGGATAAAAAACGAATACTGGTCGCCTTCGCCCATCCAGATGATGAAAGTTTTGGGCTGGGTGGGTTAATCGCCAAATATGTCGCCGATGGTGTGGATGTGTATTATGTATGCTCGACCAACGGTGATGTCGGCACAATTCCCGAACACATGCAAGGTCAATATAACAGTATCGCCGAATTACGTCTGAGCGAATTGGCGTGTGCCTCTGCCAAATTGGGCTTCACCGAAGTGGTCAAATTGGGTTATAAAGATAGCGGGATGATGGGTTCAGACACCAGCCAAGACCCCAGTTGTTCGTGGTATATCTGGAACAACACCCCCAATATCATGATAGACCGCATGGTGCATGAAATTCGGCGCATCAGACCCCAAGTGGTCATCACCTTCAATAAATATGGGGCATATGGACATCCCGACCACATCGCCATTCAACGCGCCACCACCCAAGCCTTCAAATTGGCATCCGACCCCAATTATATGCCCGATGATTTGCCACCATATACGCCACAAAAGTTGTACTATACCAACATCCCCAAACGCTCACTGCAATTGGGCATCTGGTTATTGCGCCTGCGTGGTCAAGACCCGCGCCGTGTTGGGGTGAATAAAGATATTGACGTGTTGGCAATCTTAGAAAATTGCGAACCCAATCATACCAAAATCAATATTCGTGATTACCTCAAAATATGGGATGAAGCCAGTGCCTGTCATGTCAGTCAAGGCGGTGGACGCAGGGGGATTGTGCCATTTTGGTTGCGAAAATTGTTGGGTGGGCATCAATCACTCACACGGGTCTATCCACAACCCACCCGTGATATAATTGATGAATACGATTTGTTTGAGCATGTAACGATATGACCGACCAGCCACCACCAAGTGATAATTCACGCATAGACCGCCTATTAGATGCCATAGACCTCATCAAAGAGGATAAGCGCCAAGAGGCGTATGACATTTTACGGGCGCTCATCCAAGAGGATAGCAACTTTGAACATGCGTGGTTATGGATGGCGGTGGTGGTCAAATCGCTCGACCAAGCCATCGTATGTTTAGATAACGTCTTGCGCGTCAATCCACGTAACGCATCGGCGGCAGGGGCATTGTATCGGTTGCGTCAAGACGAGATGGCAATGGAAAAACGGCGCGAACGATTGCGTTATGCTCGCAACCTATCATTCACGTTGTTGTGGATGTTGACCATCGCTTTGTTATACGCCATGCTCTTCACGTTTTTTGGCAATATCAATTTGACTGGGGCAACATAGGCATCAGCAACGGCACATAATGTAACATGACCACTTTTTGACCCTCTTGGCTCTGTATCCAGCCAATAAAGGGGCGAATGCTATCTTGTGGTTCACTTTTGCCCACGATGTAAATCGTATTAGATAGTGGATAGATGTGGTCATAAATGGTGGCGCGTGCTGGGGCAATATTCTCGATGCGTAATATGATCACATTTGCATCGGGCATGGTATTCAACAATCCCCACGATACATATCCGATAGCCCCTTGTGTTTCGGCGACCAATTTGACCATCTGCTCATCGGTG
Source organism: Phototrophicales bacterium (assembly GCA_002794515.1). GTDB lineage: Bacteria > Chloroflexota > Anaerolineae > Aggregatilineales > Phototrophicaceae. The sequence continues at coordinate 454 of PGTJ01000216.1, read as the reverse complement.
AGGGCGAGTCGGGCGTTCGCCGTTATGCGTCGATTACCCATGACCATCCGCTCTAATTCGGCACGGGTGCTTGTACCATCTTCACGACTAAAGACAATTAGCTCCCCACCCACCCCACCAATATCAATCAGTGCGGTGATTTTTCCGTTATAAATTTGGCGCAATTGGTCGAGTGTGATATTGTTCAAATTGGTGCTGGGATGCGCGATGATGGCAATTGCATCTTGGGCGATGGGTGCCGCCCAAAGTGACGGACTGGTGGGGATATGATGCGTGGTAAAGTACTGAATGCGGTCATTTTGCAAATCATCCAAATGCGTTTGTACATTAGCGGGGTTTAAATCGAGGATATATGCTGATGCGCCATCACCATAAGCATAAAACAAATCAGTGAGCAGGGGGTAGGTTGCCGTTGTCGCAGAGACACGCGGGGGGGGCGTGGTCAATATTGGGG
>PGTJ01000815.1 GCA_002794515.1 Phototrophicales bacterium | reverse complement strand
TATGTGTGCCGGGTGGAAGTCCGCGCAAATCTGCCCGCACGGTAATATCTTCCCGCAAAAGCACATTGGTGATCGATTGTGAACTGCGGATGGTCACTTGTGCGTTGCGCGTGACTTGTTCGATGAGCAACATGCCACTATCTAATTCCACCAATATTGGCACTTGGGTATAACGCCGTTCTACGATGGGATCAGATTGGGCGGTGGAGGTCATCCAAATAAAAAATGCCAACGCCAGCGAGGCTAAAAACCACAACAGGTTATTCATGAATGTATTTTTGCGAGCAGGTATGGGTTGTGTCGTCCTCATGAGATCTTTCTGAACTCCTGCAC
>PGTJ01000191.1 GCA_002794515.1 Phototrophicales bacterium | reverse complement strand
TCCACTTCAACGTGCAGACGGGCAATTTTCTCGATGAAGAATTTGCCGACCAACCCACTATAATAACTGGTGCCACAAGCGACCGTCACCAAACGATTAAACGATTTGGCTTTTTCTTCGGTGAGATTCAAATCGGGCAAAATCACTCTGGCATGTTCAAAATCGACCCGACCGCCGATGGTATCAGTAATGGCACGGGCTTGTTCGGCGATTTCTTTTTGCATGAAATGCTTATATTCGCCCTTCACAGCGCTAACGGGATCCCAAGCGATGGTATGTACAGGCGGATAAACTTCTTCGCCATCGAGGGTAAACACTTGATAACTATTCTGACACACCACCGCCATCTGCAAACTTTCGAGAAATACCATATGACGGGTATGTTCTAAAATGGCAGGAATATCCGATGCGATGAAATTTTCGTTATCACCAATACCCAAAGCCACACCACCCGCATTGCCAATACGCACGGCAATCATCATATCTGGATGTTCCCTGCTCATAACCACAATGGCATGAGCGCCCTTCAGGCGTTTAACGGCAAGGCGAACAATTTCTGGAAAACTAGCATCAATCCCCGAATGAGCGTATCGCTCAATCAGTTGCACAATAACTTCTGTATCGGTTTCAGAAGCAAATTCAACCCCCTCGGCTTGTAAATCACTCCGCAATTCCAGATAATTTTCGACAATACCATTATGTACCACCACAAAATCACCATTCATACTAATATGTGGATGTGCGTTGCGTTCTGCGGGGACACCATGTGTCGCCCAACGGGTATGACCAATTCCTAAATTCCCTGCGAGTGGGTGTTTATTGACTTTTTCACGTAAATTAGCGAGTTTTCCCACATCACGGCGAATTTCAAATGCGCCATCATGCCAAACAGCAATACCCGCCGAGTCGTAACCACGATATTCAAGCCGACCTAAACCATCTAAGACGATTGGTGTGGCATTTTTATTGCCGATATATCCAACAATACCGCACATAGAGATACACTCCTCTGATTTTATTGTCACAAATAAAATAGGGAATCTGCCCTGCTGCGCTATGCAGGGCAAAATCCACAACAGAAAATGATGATTTCCTGTGGATTTCCACTCGCGCACCACTTGTCCGATGAGTCGCCTCATGTTTTCGTGGATTGCTTTTGTTGTGCGGGGAAGTTAGACAAAGGGTGGTGGAAGCACCCTGACGGCATCCGCTGACCTCTCGATTTTCGGCATATATTTGCATATGCCTAGCACCTATATCGCTATAGGTGAACCGTCACCTCGTCAACTCATGATTATCACCATGAGTCCTTGCGCTATCTAGGTCCCCGAAATTGGCGCTATGATAGTCCTCCATATGTTTAACAATGGGGAACATCATAGCAAAGGGATTATAGCCATGACAAGGGTAAAATCATCAACCGGTAGCAGATAAGGTGTTCATCAATACATTGGCGCGGACAATATAACCGCGTCCATGTCGAGATTGAATAATCGTTGGATGGTCGGGGTCGACCTCTAATTTACGACGCAAATTGCGGATATGATTACGAACCAACGCGGTATCTCCCGCACCATCAGCATAATCCCAAACACGGCTCAATAAATCCTCAGTTGCATGCCAACTTTTGATATCGGATACCATATAATGCAACAAGTTAAATTCGATTCTAGTGAGGAATATCTCTTTAGAATCGAGAAAGACTTGTTGTGTTTCTGGATACAGGCTCAACAACGGGTATGTTTTATTACTCAATGGCACACGACGTAAATTGGCGCGTACACGAGCGATGAGTTCTTTCACCGCAAAAGGCTTACGTATATAATCATCTGCGCCGGCTTCTAGGGCGGCAACAGCAAATTGTGGCTCAAATTGCCCCGTCAAAAATAGGATGGGAATTTCTGCGATAGGGTCTAATTGGCGCAAGCGTTTGCATAATTCCACACCATCCATTTTGCCCAGTGCAAAGTCAAGTAAAAATAAATCGGGTGGTTGCGATTGTGCCAACGCCAAAACTTCTTCGGCACTATCTGCCGTGTAAACAATGTATCCCTCTAAATCTAAAACTTCCTCCAACATGTGGAGCATGGTGTTATCATCATCTGCAATGAGTATTCGATACATAAGGCAGAAATTCTTTCATCAGATAAAAATATACGCATTACATAAATTATAATTCAACAATATCGACAGGGGGATTCATGAATATAAAAATTCAGAAATTTTTCATAACTATATTCTAACGCAATGTTCAAACATGGATATGAAGGCAAATTGCCCTCATATCTGTAAGGTGATATTATGTAGATGACATCATATATCCCACACCATGAACGGTTCGGATATATTTGCGATTTGGGTCGAGTTCAATTTTAGAGCGCAGATTACGCACATGCGCCCGCACTAAATCGGGGTCTCCCGCATCAGATGGATATTCCCATACTTGTTGGAGCAGGTGGGTGAGCGACAGCACCTGGTCAAGATTTTCCATAAAATGGCGTAATAACCGATGCTCCGTGGCGGTTAACGGAATGGGTTTATCGTTGACATAAGCATGATAGGTATCGGAATCGAGGCGCAGATTATGCACTTGCAATACAGATCCCGCCTCTTTAGTACGTGCGCCACGACGCAATAAAGCATGTACCCGCGCCCGCAATTCTGCCAGCTCAAACGGTTTGATGATGTAATCGTCTGCGCCCGCATCTAATCCTTCGACCACATCATCAGTAGACCCCTTAGCGGTGAGGAACAAAATGGGCAAAGAGACAAAACGTGGGTCTCGGCGAACATGCCGACACAAGCTAATGCCATCCATTTCGGGCATCATAATATCTAACATCAATAAATCGGGCTTGGTGGTCTCTAAAAATTCTAAGGCTTTTTTGCCTGAGTTAAATAATGTCACCTCAAAATTTTCGCGTTGTAGCACCCGAGAAAGTGTCTCTAAAACATCTGCGTTGTCATCAACCGCTAAAATATGCGCCATTGTTTAAGTCCTTTCAAATTGATAATGAGTGCCAGTGGTAATTATGCCTGTTTATAATCAGAAATGCTAGAGATCGCATTTTCATTCGGTAAGTGAATAATAAATTGAGTCTTGGTATGTAGTTGGCTTTGCACATGAATAGTCCCGCCCAAATTCTGAACTACTTCACGACAAATATGTAAACCCAAGCCAGTCCCCTCCCCTATTGTTTTGGTGGTAAAAAATGGGTTGAATATTTTATCTTGGATATCTGGTGGAATGCCTGGTCCGTTATCCCAAACGATGATTTCAACTTGTTGTGCATGAGGGATATGCTGAACTTCAACACCAATGGTGGCATTTTGACGTTCAAACAAAGCATCGTAAGCATTCATCAGCAAGTTAATCCAAATATCCTCCAATTGCCCTTTGACAGCACGGACTGGTGGTATGCGTTGTGTGGGCATATGTACCACCAATTGTATGCCACGATATTCGATGTGCGGTTGTAATAACGACAACACACCCCGCCAACTATCGACAACATCAATTAAATCGGGTTTGGCATTGATATCGACAGGGCGGGCAATCGCCAACAAGCGCCGTGCCACATTGGCGGCGCGTTTACCTGTGCGAGCAATGGCTTGCAAACCCTTATAACGTGGCGAGTCGGGTGTTTCATCGGCTAACATCAATTCGGTCTCGGCGATGATGGTCGTCAGGGGATTATTCATCTGATGAGCGACCACAGATGCCAATTCGCCCATCGCCGATAAACGGGCGGTATGCACTAAACGGTTTTGGGCGGCGCGTAATGTTTCGAGGCTTTTTTCGAGATCTTGATGCACCCGTGCATTTTCGATGGCAATGGCGGCAAAGGTCGCCAGATTTGCCAATAGAAGGGTATGCGAATTATTAAAAGATGAATCGCTCTCTGTATTATGAACAACCAAAACACCCGTCACTTTTTCATTGAAAATAATAGGGACATACAAAGCACGATGCTGTTCTGGCAACTCATACAGATGACAATTTTTATCATCTATCAAAATAGATTGCCCTGTCCGAAGCACATCTAACGCCACTTGGTCTTGTGATGCCAAGTGGAGTGACTGTAATTTCTTGGTTTTATTCAATGATTGTGCGCGAAGATACAGTTGTTCGTTTTCGGTGAGCAGAATATAGGCTTCATCGGCAAATGTCAGGTATTGCGCCGATTCAATCACCCGATTCAACACCTCAATCAAATCTAGGCTTTGTGTGAGCGACCGACTGAGGGCAAATAGGGTATTCAATTCCTCAATCTTACGCGCCAAATGCTGATCGAGTGTGATGTCTTGTGGTAACAAAGATAACGTATCACCAAGACCATCTGGCAACGAAAACATATCGGCGATACAACGCATGGCTTGGCGTGGGTCGAGTTTGGTCAAAATATGTGGTGTAAAAAATTCAACATGATGAATCTGACTATCATCTGGTGTATATGCCAAATAACGATAATGCGGAAAGCGCTTATAAATATTTTCTAATGCCCATATGTTATCATAACGGTCAATCATGCGCGAATCAATCACAATGCCATCAAATGATTGCGAATCGAGTATGTGCATCGCATCACGATAGGTATAAGCAAAAGCCTGTTGAAACCGACTTTTGGGCAATGCCTGACGAAAGCAATTCACCACACGGTAATCGCCCGCGACAATCAAAATAGAGTAAATATGGGCTGTGGTCATATCTTAATTTTTCGGTAGCCTCTTCATTATGTTTATTTTTTACTGAGCCGATTGCGCCGACGTTCTAAATCTGCTTCTATATCACTTTCTGATGGTTGGGATGAAGCATTATTCTGACCTAACGATTGTACATCAACATCGGTATTCAGCTCTGATTGCAACATGTCTTTGCGCCCTCTAATCCGTTCACCCAAATCGTGTATGCGTTTTTGTGCATCGTAGACCAATTCCGAGAACTTGTTTGTCACCATCTTTTGTGTGGGATTATCGGTTTGGGTGGACGATTGTTGTGATTGAATATCGGCAATGGTCGCCTCTAATGTATTCACTTTTTGGATGAGGTGGTGCGCCAATTGACGATGCACATTCAAATCGCGCTCTAATTGTGCCAATTGCGCCTCTAGTTTCTGAATTTTTTCGATAAAATATCGCGCCATCGCCTCATTACCACTCAGGGTCGCATCATCGGCTTGGCGATTGAGCGTGGTTAATTGTCGGTGAATATCGGCGATCTTCGCCTCTAATTGATGTTCATATTCAATCGCATGATTAGCACGGGAACGCAAATTCTCGGCATCTTTTGCCACCTGATTGAGCGATTGTGGTTTATCCGAATCGCTTGCTACATGGGTCGATGAGGGATTATCACCCAATAAACCACTTAATTTGGCTCGCATGAGCGTGTTCAGTTTATCGAAAAAATCATTCATATTTGTATTCTACCTGAATCTACGT
>PGTJ01000449.1 GCA_002794515.1 Phototrophicales bacterium | reverse complement strand
TCTCTCCTATCAACCCGACGCTTTTATCTTCAATAATCGCATTGCACAAACTGTCACCGTCATTGCTGTGGTCATTTCGGGGATGGGAGCGGCGATATTTTTATGGTATGTCGATAGAAGCACATCATTTATCAATCGGCAACGCAATCAGCTTGCCCAACAAAATCAGCAACTTGAAGAGACCAATCGTGCCTTAGATGTCGCTCGCCAACAAGCCGAAGTCGCCAATCAACTCAAGAGCCAATTTTTGGCGCATATGTCGCATGAATTGCGTACCCCGTTGAATGCGATTCTCAATTTCTCACGGTTTATTCGAGAGGGGATGCTAGGCGATGTTAATCAAGAGCAAATTGACGCACTCATCAAAGTGAATGATAACGGCAAGCATTTGCTCAGCCTGATTAACGATTTGCTCGATATTTCCAAAATTGAGGCGGGGCAACTGAAATTATTCATCGAGAACGATATTAATTTGCAAAAAGAATTCGACTCGGTTTGTGCGGTGGCGAATACGCTCATCGCCGATAAACCAGTGATGCTAAAGACGCATATCGATTCAGACTTGCCCTTGATGCTTGGTGATCGGCGGCGTATACGACAGATTATGTTGAATTTGGTCTCGAATGCCTGCAAGTTTACCGATGAAGGCACGATTCGGCTATCGCTCAAACAAGATAACGATTATGTTGTTTTCACTGTGAGCGACACAGGCAAAGGGATCGCGCCAGAAGATCACGAATTGGTTTTCCAGACCTTCAACCAAACTGCCGAAGGCATCAAACAGGGCGAAGGCACAGGACTGGGATTGCCCATCTCGAAACGTCTCGTCGAAATTCATCACGGGACAATTGAGCTACAAAGTCAAATCGGCAAAGGCACAACATTTATCGTTCGGTTGCCAATTGCTTCACCAGCCTTACAACAACAATATCAAGACCAATCGATTTCTGAATGTCCAATATCTGACATTATATATATTAGGATGGATGAGATGGATTCCTTACAGGGTAAGCGTATTTTTATTGTTGAAGATAATTTGTCTAATCGTATGATTATTCAACGGATTTTAGAACGGAATGGTGCGAAAACCGCCATTGAACGCTATGGGATTGGTGTGGTTGCCAAGATAAAAGCATTTTCGCCAGTGGATGCTATTTTGATGGATCTCATGCTACCCGATGGCATCAGTGGGTTTGATGTTGCAGATGAAATCCGTCGTGTGCCAGAATTGAGTTGTGTGCCGATTGTCGCGGTTTCTGCATCTGACCCTGCCGAGTCTATGCCAAAAGCAATAGCGAAAGGGTTTGCTGGGTTTATCAGCAAGCCAATCGATTTCGATTTGTTTCCGAACCAGATTGCGCGTATACTAAATGGCGAAAAGATTTGGTCTGAGGGAGATTAACCGTGTCGAAGGCTCATGTATTAATCATTGAAGATCACAAAGATAGTGCCGAGGTATTAGGGCGTTTGTTACGTCAAGCCGATGTGAGTTATCGGGTGATTGAACGCCCGGCTAAACTCACATCGGCAGATGTGCAAGATGTGAATGCCATATTTTTAGATTTAGATATGCCCGATATGGATGGGTATCATGTTTTTAATATGCTCAGGCGAGAATTGACTTGTCATGCCCCAGTGATTGCATATACGGTGAATACCAACGAAAAAGCTACCACACGACAACTCGGTTTCAATGGCATGATTGCCAAACCCCTCGATGCCTCGTGTTTTCCAGATCAATTAGAACGCATTCTCAATAGGCAACCTGTTTGGGATGAGTGTTGAAATTGGGATAACGATTATTGTGTGTCCCCAATTTTTGGGGGGATTATATCGCTTTTTGGCTTGACTACGGCATAAGCTAATACTATACTCATCTTATCTGTTTATATAGATA
>PGTJ01000369.1 GCA_002794515.1 Phototrophicales bacterium | reverse complement strand
TGCCAGTAGCACCAATTCATACACCCGCACACTGATTTCACCTGCTTTTGTCCGCATGAGCTGACCTGTGGCTTGGACGAAATCGTCCATATCAATCAACTTATCTTTCACGCGGTTATAAACAGCTTCATCCATATCGTTGACACGCAAAAAGAGCTGGATGCGCCCGCTTTCGTCTTCGATGTGCATGAATGATACTTTGCCTTTGAGGTTGACACGGCGAATCCGTCCACAGACCGTCACCACAGGGGCATTTTCGGGTGCTTGGTTGTGTTCTTCGTATGCTGTCATCAACACGAGTGCGCCCCGACAAGTATGGGTGCGTTTGACGCGAGGGGGATATAAATTCACCCCCTGCGCTTCGAGTTCTTGGGCTTTTTTTAGGCGGTCTTCTTCAACCGCATTGGTTGGTTGCCATTTTTCTGCCATAATGGGATTCGTGTATCCTTTTTATTGTATCGCTTTAATTTTGAAGACAAATTCGCCATCTGGGGCTTTATACTTCACTTTATCACCCACTTTTGCCCCCATCAATGCCTTGCCCAGTGGGCTTTCGACCGAAATTTTGCCTTCACGCGGGTTGGCTTCGGCAGACCCGACCAGATGATACGTCTCTACCTCTTTCGAGGCTTGGTCGACCAATGTCACAATTGCCCCAGGTGTCACACGGTCACGTTTTTCGGTGGGTTCAATTAGCGTGGCACTGCTGAGGATCATCTCAAGGCGGGCGATTTCGCCTTCGACAAATGCCTGTTCATTTTTGGCATCTTCATATTCCGAATTTTCGGTTAATTCCCCGCCTTCTTCTAAGGATTGGCGCAACCGTTCGGCGATTTGTGGACGGCGCACTTCAATCAATTGTCTGAGCTTCTTTTCTAAATTCTCCATGCCTTCTTGAGTGAGATATTGGGGATTACTCATAGCACTATTTCCTTCGATTATGATATAAATCGTAAAAGACACAGCGATTGCTGTGCCACATGCTTGCAACAAATACCTTTATAATAAATTATTTTATGCCCATGATATGCACAAAGTTAGTTGATAATTTCATCAACACATTTTATGATATGCTGACATATATATGAAAAACATTATCATTGTGCCTATCGGCTTGATTATTTAATTTTGTGGCGCGTACTATATCATGAAAGGGTATAGGTGTAAAGGCGCTAACCATGAATATCTGTTAAGACATCCCCTCAAACGACACGGTGAAGCATGTGCCTTTGTTTGGCTCGCTCGTCACGCTGATTGTGCCACGCAACACATCGACCAAGCCATAGGCAATCGGGATACCCAGCCCACTGCCTTTATATGCACGGACGACATCATTATCTGCCCGATAAAACAATTCCCCCAAGTGGCTCAGTTCTTCTTCGGTCATGCCAACACCGTTATCTTCGACATCGACAATCAGTTTGTTGCCTTCAGCGCGTGCTTTGATGCTGACTTTGCCCGTGCCTTCGGGCGAATAACGCAAGCCATTTTCGATGAGTTTATTGAACACAATGGCGATTAAATCGCCATCGACATTGAGCAACGGTAGCCCTTGTGGAATATCGAATTCCAATTGCCGATTCAGCTCTTCGGCGAGCGGGCGCATCTTTTTCTCGATGACCATGGCGATATTTTTGAACATATCCATCTTTTGGTTCACTTTGGTCATCCCACCGCGCAACCGATTCATCACACTCATATCTTCGAGCAAGGCTTCCATCCGCTTAGAATTAGACCGAATCACCTGCAATAATTGGCTTTGCATAGGCGATAATTCCCCGCCCATCGCGGGATTATTCAATAAATCAGAATATCCCTTAATCGATGCCAATGGATTTTTGAGGTCGTGAATAGCAACGCGCATAAATTCGGCATTATCTCGTTGCACCGTCTCAATATCGCCACCCGGACGACGGCGTAAATCGGCAATTTCGTCTTGATGCTCTTTTTCGGCATCCAACAGGGCGGCTTGAATCGCCTCTAGTTGGCTAGGCAGGCGAATCGGGATGATATTGCCAACACGCGCATTTTCGAGTAATTCTGCCAGTGCTTGTTTTGCTTGTTCTAATGCAGACATGCTGTTTCCTCTTCAATTTCAATCTATGATGCGCCAAAAACGTTCTGCCAAAGCGCCATTGCCGACCGATTTCATGTGTGTTTGTACTGCCTCTTTCATATCATTTAGATTAGCCCAAAATGTGCTAATTTGCGACTCGTAACAGGCAATTGCCCCCAATTTAGCGCGGATATGGCTGGATTTTTGGGGATATACCATCGATTCTAGTTTGCGCGGAAAATGCGCTATCGCCTGTTGATAGATTTGTAGATTGGCGCTATAGGGGTAATCTTCATAAAACCACACCGCAAACGGCAGACGTTGGTCATGCAAGGCAATGCCTGCATCACGCACCAGAATGTGGTCGACATGCCCGCCAATACCGAGTGGGATATACACCGCTTTAATGAAGGTCTCCGATGTCAGGTCATCAAGGCGCAATTTTTCTTGGGCGGGGTCTTGAGGA
>PGTJ01000803.1 GCA_002794515.1 Phototrophicales bacterium | reverse complement strand
TGCCAGTAGCACCAATTCATACACCCGCACACTGATTTCACCTGCTTTTGTCCGCATGAGCTGACCTGTGGCTTGGACGAAATCGTCCATATCAATCAATTTATCTGTTACGCGGTTATAAACAGCTTTGTCCATATCGTTGATGCGCAAAAAGAGCTGAATGCGCCCGGTTTCATCTTCGATGTGCATGAATGATACTTTGCCTGTGAGATTGACACGGCGAATCCGTCCACACACCGTCACCACAGGGGCATTTTCTGGTGTTGGGTTGTGTTCTTCGTATGCCGTCATCAAGGCGAGTGCGCCCCGACAGGTATGGGTGCGTTTGACGCGAGGGGGATATAAATTCAC
>PGTJ01000175.1 GCA_002794515.1 Phototrophicales bacterium | reverse complement strand
GTCACAGCGCGATGAAATTCCTCGACAATTTTCAGACCAGATGCTTGTGCAATTTGTGGATATAATCCAAAAGCATCATTTGCTACCAGAAAAATATTGGCATCATCTATCAGATATTGTTTCATATGACGTAAAACACCAGAAATACCATCAATATATGCCTGTTGCGCCCGTTTTGATTTGCCGTTTGATTTCGGACCGATTTCCAAATCATCATTGCGGGGAATATTGAATAATTCATAGGCATAATTATGTTGGTCATGATAATCTATTTGCCCAACATAAGGTGGTGATGAAAAAATCCCGGTTATTTTTCTGCCTTGCAAAATAGGTGTTAAATCTATTGTACGAGAATCGCCATGTAAAGGATAAATTTGGGCAGATGTCCTCAATTGATTAAAGGTCGCAATTCGGCGAACAGTATCCTGACTATAAGCATGAATTTTGGTGATGCAATTATCAATTGGCAAACACATACGATTATGTTTGCGACACCAATATTCAACCCCAACAGGCAGAGGTTGCTTGGGGGTAGCCAAATCATAATGGGGTACAAGGCGCGATGAGCGCATAGCACGACTGAGTAATATGTTCAATAAATCTTTATATACAAATGTGTCGGTTTCTATCAGATGTCGGTAATATAATATCTCGACCAAAGCACGCGGGGCAAACCATGTTTTCATATAATCACTATGGCATTGTTCAAGCAATTGATTTGCTAATGTATGCACATTATCAGCATCAAATAGCGATAACTGTGGACTTGGATATTGCCAATTACGGCTAAATTCGCGTGTGAGGCGTTCCGCCCTCAAAATCTCTTGGCGAGCTTTTTCGACATCATATTGTTGCGTTTTCGCACACACAATCCGATAGCAAAATTCAGAAATATCCACACCAATGGCGTGCATTCCCATCTCATTGGCTTGAATAAGCATTGTGCCAGATCCCATAAAGGGATCTAAGAGAATATCTCCTGGCTGAAAATAACGACTTAAAAACCACTCGACCAATTGTGGGATAAACTTGCCTAAATAAGGATGAAGCCGATGTACATGTTTTGTGCGTTCACGTTCTGCCAAACCATAAAAACCGAGTTCTGCATGAAGACCGTCGTGATGATGATTTTCATCACCTTGCGCGACCAAATTCAAAAACGCTCGCAATTCATGGAGATCTACACGCAGTTCACCATTTTTAGCGCGTGTAATCACTTCTCCTTGTGGATTATATTTGGCAATACGTCCCCGTTGGATGTAATCACGAATATTGTGAACCGTTTTATTAACAGCATCGGCGGCTTCTTGCAAGGTGACAAGGTGTTTCATCACATCTCCAAATAATCGCGCAGTTGACGACTACGGGTCGGATGGCGCAATTTGCGTAAGGCTTTCGCCTCGATTTGGCGGATGCGCTCACGGGTCACGCCGAAATGCTTGCCGACTTCTTCGAGGGTATGGTCTTGACCATCGAGCAAGCCAAAGCGCATTTCGAGTACCTCGCGTTCACGCTCACTCAACACACCCAACGCCGAACGGATTTGTTCTTTGAGCAATTGCCGACTGGCGGCATCCACAGGTCCCATGACCTTATCATCTTCGATAAAATCGCCCAACAGACTGCTGTCTTCTTGACCAATGGGCATTTCGAGGCTCATCGGCTCTTGGCTGATTCGCAAAATTTTCCGCACTTTTTGCGCGGCACGGCGCAATTTCCGTTGTAAGCCCGGTTCGAGGTGGATGCCTTCTTTTCGCAATAATTTGATAGCGTTGGTCTCTTCTGGTGTGAGGAAATCCATCTCTAAGGCGATTTGTTCGGCAGATGGCTCTGCGCCTAATGTTTGCAACAATTCACGTTGAACCCGCATCAGGCGGTTGATGGTCTCGACCATATGAACTGGGATGCGGATGGTGCGGGCTTGATCGGCGATGGCACGGCTAATCGCTTGGCGAATCCACCATGTGGCATAGGTGCTAAATTTGAATCCTTTGGTATGGTCGAACTTTGCCACCGCCCGCAATAAGCCAATATTCCCCTCTTGGATGAGGTCTAAAAAGTTGATACCACGCCCCATATAGCGTTTTGCCACGCTGACCACCAAGCGCAAATTGGCGCGGGTGAGGGCTTCGGCGGCGTTTTCTGCCCGTTCTTCGATGGTGGCGAATAACTCTGGCAATTCTTCGAGCGCCTCTTCATCGGAAAATAGCCAATGTTGGAAGGTCTCGTTAGAGGGCAATTCTTTATGTTTGAGATAGTATTTGCGAAGCTCTAATTGCTGACGCGATGGCAACAGATAAAAAGCATGAATCACCTCGAAGAGTGGTTGTGCCAATTCTGCCCATTTTTCTTCGCGTCCCCATTCAAATTGACGCAAATAGCGACGGATATAGGGCGCATCGGGTTGTTGATCAAAGACGCTGGTCACAGCACGAATTTCATCTAATAAGGCGATGAAATCGGGTTGTTCCACCTTAAATTTTTGTGCCACACGCAAGGTCTCTGCCCAATATCGGATGATGCGTTCATACGCCAAACGGACAATATCGATTTGCTTGGGCAATCCATCGGCAGAAGCAAATTCTGGGTTCGCCAATTGGTCGGTGAGTGTCTGTACCAAGCGTTCCGCCGCAATTTGGGTGCTGAGCCAAATTTCGCGGTCACTGTTGAGCAAGGTCACTTGCCCAATTTCTTTCAGATACATCCGCACAGGGTCATCTGCCAAAGAACCGACATCCAAACGCGAGGTGTCGTCATCGAGGACATCATCAAATTCGACATCGAACTCGTCATCATCGAGGTCATCGGGCAAAATATCTAAGTCATCATCCTCAAGCACCTCTGGCAAGTCGTCATCATCCAATTCAAAATCATCACTACTCATTTCTTCAAAATCATCGCCATTGGTGGTATCGTCTTGTTGTTTTTTAGATTGTTTCTTCTTGGGCATTGTATCTTCCCTATGCGCTACTGAAAGAAAAATAATTACGTCTGGGTGGCTTCGCGGATGCCTTTGTCTATCGCACCCACCGCTTTGGCTAAATAGCGAATTCGGATGCGAACTTCTTGCAACAGATGTGCATCATCCGATATATCGGTCAACATCATTTTATACTCTTGTAACTCTTGTAACAACCGAAAACGGCGCAAGCGTAATGCCGACCACATGGTATGGCGCAACATATCTTGTTCTGTCTCTTGATGATCCTCGGTTTGCATGACTAATTCAAGATCCGCCACAAACCGATTCTTCAGTTTGCGCTTCATCCTATCGATAACATCTTCGGTCATCAGTTGATGCAATGTCTTTTGCAATATTGGCACGACATTGGCTTCGAGATAATCATGCAGATCTTGCTCTTGTTGTGCCAATCCATCCAAAAATAGGCGCATCAATGCCCGATATTCATTCGCCAAAAAATCATCATCGGTGAGTTCAGCGAATTGATTTTTGAGCAAGATCTCATCAAAATTTGCCAATGAGCGCAATTTGCGATTGATCTGATAATACATCTGTGGTGCTTGGAATAGCATCCGCAAGCAGTTCGCCTCTAATTCGCGTTCCGGTGTGAGCGGTTCAGGCTTATGCAACACAATCGGTTGCCAATCCCACTCCGATTTGCCCGTTCCATCGGTATCACTGGGCGGAATTGGCACGCGCATCTCATCATCGCTCATGGGCGGTGGTGTGAGAGCAGATACATCTAACGGTGGGGGGTCATCACCCTCTGGTACATTCGATTTCTTCGGCGCGGGTGGCAACACACGAATTGTCTTGCGTTGAATCGCTTCATCACGCAGGTTTTCTGCCCATTTGAGTAGTTGAACATAATCGATATACAAGCGCGTTGCCAGATGTTGCAGGTTATCTTGACGAATAGCCTGATTTTCGGTGGCGCTGATGATGGGCAAGATGCGCTTGGCGAGTTCTTCGCGCTCGAACACAGGCACTTGGCGAATATCCACACCCGTGGGCAGATGTGCCGTCTCGGTGTTGATGACGAATTGCACGGCGGTCATGGCATTGGCGACCAATTCCGCCCATACATCGGGCGCTTCGCGGATGAGGTCATCGGGATCTTTGGCATCGGGGATTTGCAATACACGAATATCCACCGACATCCGCCCCGTATAATCGGAGAGCAATACCTCGCGCGCCACATCGATGCTTTTGCGCGTGGCGCTCTGACCCGCCTGATCTGAATCCAGCGCGAGGATAATCTTCTTGGCATATTTAGGGGTGAGTAATTTGACCTGATGCTCGGTGAGCGCCGTCCCCATCTGTGCCACCACATTCAAAAATCCAGCTTGGTGGGCTTGGATGGCATCCATATATCCCTCGACAATCACCGCCACCCCGCTTTGGCTGATGGTGGATTTCGCCATATCCAAGCCAAATAACGTATGGCTTTTGTCGAATAAGGTGGTTTGTGGCGAATTGAGATATTTCGGTTGGTCATCGGGGTCTAATGCCCGCGCACCAAAGGCAATCACCCTGCCCTTCTCATCTCGAATGGGGATGACGAGTCGATGACGAAAACGGTCATAAATTTTGCCCGCATCATTTTCGCTGATTAGCCCCGTCTCGCGCAATTCGGCATCGGTATAGCCGATATTGGTCAATTCGGTATGCAGATGTTGCCACCCTTTGGGCGCATATCCAATCTGATAGCGGGCGATGGTCTCATCGGTGAAGCCCCGCTTTTCTTTGGCATAACGCAACACCTCATTCGATACAGGTGAACCGTTGAGCAATTGGTTATGATAATATTCCGCCGCGGCACTCATCAACCCGCGTAGGCGCTGTTTGTGTTCTTCTTTTTGTCGTTCTATCGGTGATTGTTGGCGCAACTCCACCCCTGCCAATTTGCTCAGTTCTTCGAGCGCCTCGGCGAAGCTCCAATGATGATATTTTTGGGCAAAACTGAAAATATCGCCCCCTTCATTACACGCACCAAAACAACGCCATGTTTGTTTATCTGGGTTGACGACAAAAGACGGCGTTTTTTCGCTATGAAACGGGCAACAGGCTTTATAGGTGCGTCCTGCACGTTTGAGCGGGGCATATTGCTGGATATAACTGACAATATCCAATTTGTTCTTGATTTCATCTATTTGGGACATGCGTGACATCCAACACTTTTCGTGTCGGTCATTATAGTAGTGCGCCCCATCGCTTGCAACGGACAAGGATGAATTCAAACACAATTCTTATCATCAGGGTGGCAACGGACCACCATTATAATTCAGTGGCAAAAGATAATTAATCGTCTCTGGCACAGGGGTGAGGACATACACATCCACCCAACGCGACCATCCCACCCAATCTTCATCCGAATAGCCTAAATCGATCCAATAGGGTGTGGTGCGCGGACCGCCTGTATCGGCTGTGCGCCCAATGCCATATCCAAACACATACACATTCAGGCGATACGGGATGATGCGCGGATCGATGGCGACAATGCCCTTTCGCAACGTCTCGCCGATGGCAGTGATATTATCACCACCCAATTCGGCGGGATAGTAACTGGTGGCATACATGCGAAATTTCCGCCAATATTCCAACACACCATCGGGTGTTTCGATGGTACGGATGGTGATTTTTGTGCCATACGCCACCACTTCATTTTGTGGGGCTTGCGCGGTGAATTCATCGATGAGATCGCGCCGAATTTCTATCCCATTTTCATAGCGCACACGATAATTACGCTGATACACCCCCTCCCGACCCG
>PGTJ01000540.1 GCA_002794515.1 Phototrophicales bacterium | reverse complement strand
GTGTTAGATTGTATCTATTTTGATACAACTTATAGGATAAAATTAACACTAAATCAATATTTTGCAATTATGAATATTGTAAAGCTAGGGGATGATAAGATTAGCGTTTATATATGGTTTTATCATCCCCAAAATACGCCTTAGAAGGGGAAAAATATCGGCACGACCAATAAGGTGACGATAAAGCTCATCAAAATCAGCACCACACCGACCCTTGTATAATCTGTGAAGCGATAATTACCCGCGCTCATCACCAACATATTTACGGGTGTTGCCACTGGCGAGGCGAATGCCATCGAAGCGGCAATGGCGACCGCCATCAGAAAGGCGTGTGGGTCTATACCCAGTTGTGTCGCGCTGGCGATAGCGATAGGCGCGATCAACACTGCTGTGACGGTGTTGGATAGTACCTGCGTGAAGATTGCCGTCAATATGAATAATCCACCCATGACCGCTAATGGACTCACATCGCCGAGTGTTTCTGTCACCCATTGCGCCACACTTTGGGCAATGCCCACTTTTTCCAGCGCCGTGCCGAGTGGGATCATGCAGGCGATTAAAATGACGCTCTTCCAGCTAATGGATTGATATGCCTCATTCATGGTGACGGTATTCGTCAATACCAAGCCCAACACGGCTAACATGCTGGCTGTGACCAGTGGCAAGATGTTCAGGGCAATCGAGGCGACCATCAACCCTAAAATCATCAGCGTCATCGGTGCTTTTGTTCGCCGATGAAATGCCCCAAATTTTTCTGCTTCCGGCTCGCCCATGACGACCAAATCGGCACGTCGATTTTTGAGGGCGAAAATATCGCGCCAGCGCCCATAGACGAGGAGCATATCGCCAAAATTCAGGCGGGCATCGCGTGTGCTGATGAATTCATCATTACCTGCCCGTCGCAAACCCAATACCGTCACATTGAATTGACGAAATTCCAATTCGGTCAATGTTTTGCCGATAAAGCTCGATCGTGGGCGCAACAAGACTTCGCCAATGCCTGCCTGGGCGGTGATGATGTCGCTTGGCTTGATTTTTTCGTCTAATATGGTAAAACCCCATCGTTCACATACCCGTTTCACCGCATCAGCCTCGCCTTGTAACAATAAAATGTCATCATGCCACAACACTGTATCGGTGCGCGGATTATAAATCGGCTGATTTTGCGTGCGCTCTCGGCGCGTATTGTTGCCATTGGCATGTAACACCGAGACGATATTCACCGTGTAT
>PGTJ01000070.1 GCA_002794515.1 Phototrophicales bacterium | reverse complement strand
GTACGGACCCCTAGTCGAATTTAAGCACCTGCGTTTTTTTAAGACATCGCTCCAAAAACCGCGTGTGGCAAAAGGCGATTGGTTTGTGGCAGATTTTGGCGGTGGGTCATTTTGGCGCAATACCGATTATCGGAGTTATCGCGCCAAACGCGATGCCGAAATCCCGCGCCAACGACAAACCTATTGGCAAACATGGGAGGCATATGGTCAAACATGGGCGGGCATGGCAGAAGAAAATAGCCGTCCCAAACAAAACAGCGCGAATAATCACAATGGTGCATCATCATCGGCACAATCCAAAAGCCCTATCACCGATTATTTAGAGGTGTGTTTCAAAATTTTGGGATTAGACCCCTCTGCCGATAAAGAGACGGTGAAGGCGGCATTCCGCAAATTGGCAATTGTGTATCATCCCGATACAAGCGAATTGCCATCGGAAGAAGCCGCTAGCAAATTTCATGCCCTGAATAAAGCATATGACTACATCAAAACTGCGCGTGGTTGGAATTAATCACCACCCGTAGTGGCTACGGGTTGCATTTTCATCCGTGTCCGTTGCCGTTCTTGCATCATCCCCCAAAACACAATTGTGCCAAAGCCATAGGCTTGCATGGCATAGAGCGGGATGAGGGTCGGCATATACGATATGGCTAAAATACCCGCGCTGGCGGTGTATAGCGTCAGCGCAATTTCGCAAAAAATTGTCCAATCAGTGCTGAGCGCATATTGATTACTCGCCCATGCCCCGCCCGAAAACTTCGGTGTGCGTTTGATGTTATTCGGGCGACGGGTAATCGCCTCGATCACACCGATGGTATTGGTGAACATCACCCCACTGCCGATCGCCAACAATACGGGGAAGGCAATTAATCGGCTAATCCAATTGTCATATAATTGGTGCTGGCTGATGACATACATGATAGGCGCGGCAAGCCCTAACAATCCCAACGGCGCGAGGGGCAAGGTTTGTAACACACCCGTGAGCATCAAGACAGGGTTGAGGATGGTCAATATCAACAACCACACCTGCGTGACATACTGAAAGAGATGAATAGTCGCCATGATTTTTTGGAAGATATTCAGATGTTCCGAGCGCCATAAATTGGGCAATAAGCGGAATAAATTTTGAGTGACACCCTTCGCCCAGCGCGATTGTTGTGCTTTATAAGCGGCAATTTGTGGGGGCAATTCGGCTGGCACAGCCACATCAGGCAGATACAACACCTTCCAACCGCGCATCTGCGCCCGAAAGCTGAGGTCTAAATCTTCGGCGGTGGTCTGTGCCGTCCAACCGCCCGCATCTTCAATGCACGATCTGCGCCATACACCTGCCGTGCCATTAAAACTCAGCAACAAGCCACCCCGACTACGCGCTGTTTGTTCAATCACAAAATGTCCATCGACACTCATGGCTTGACTGCGGGTGATGAGGTTTTGTTCGGCATTCAAATGCGCCCAACGTCCTTGCACAATGCCGATTTGTGGATTGGTCAAAAAATAGGGGATAGTCTGACGTAAAAAGTCGGGTGCAGGGACGAAATCAGCATCAAAAATAGCGATGAATGGGGCATCATTTTCGCCTAAGCCATACTGCAACGCGCCTGCTTTGTATTCAACCCGTTGTGGACGGCGCACATGGGTCATCTGCCAACCTGCTCGTTGATAATGACGGATTAAATCGGCGATGATATTCACCGTGTCATCAGTCGAATCGTCTAAAATCTGGATATACAGGCGATCTTTGGGATAATCCAGCGCGATCATCGCCTGCAATAATTGCCTGACGACAAATTTTTCGTTGTAGATGGGCAATTGGATGAGGACAGGCGGTAAATCGGCATCTGGGATATGTGGTAAAGTGGGTTTATTGTTGCGATGAATAACCCATAACACGATGAGGACGAATATCGCGCCCGAAAAAACCGCTAATCCAACGGCGCTCATGATATAGATGATGGTGAGAATGGCAAGTAGTGGGGTCATAGATATGTATGATGTATGGGCTAAGACGTGTTCTATCAACTAATAATGCCCGCCATCGGCTTTGAAGCGATGGCTATTCGCCCTTGCAAGCCCACCGAATTGGCTCGTTATGCCAAATTGTGAGTCAAGTGTCCACTGAACGATTTTGCACGCGACACCTAACCAGATGCGGTGTGCATCTGGCTAGGCATTGACATTATCTTGGATGATCGAACGTCTTATCCCTATAGGACGAAATTATGCCTCTGGTGTGACTTCGGGTGTTAGGTCAGTGGCAGGGACGACATCGGGTGTGGGTGTTTGGTCGTCTGTTGGGACGATAATCGTTGTGTTCGACCCGCCAACAGGTGGGACAATATCCGATTTAATCGCATTATAGATGAGCGGTGCCAACACCAGCGCCACAATCGCCACCAATTTGAGCAAAATATTCAAGGATGGACCGGCTGTATCTTTGAAGGGGTCGCCAACAGTATCGCCAACCACGGCGGCTTTGTGTGGTTCAGATTTTTTACGATACGTGACGGTATTGCCTTGTGCGTCTTTGCCTGTCAATTGACCTGCTTCGATATATTTCTTGGCGTTATCCCATGCGCCACCAGCATTCGCCATCATCACGGCGAGCATGAAGGCGCTGATGAGCGAACCAATCAGCACACCAACCAGTGTTTCTGAGCCGACAAATTGACCGATGATGTTGCCCTTGCCTAAAACGGTCAGGACGGCGACAACCACAGGCACACCCACAGCGATCACACCGGGCAAAATCATTTGTTTGATAGCGCTGTCGGTGCTAATCGCCACGCAGGTTTCGTAATCGGGATCGGTTTTGCCTTCGGGCAAACCAGGGATGGTGTTCCATTGGCGCTTCACTTCTGCCACAATTTCTTGGGCGGCTTTACCGACTGCCAACATCGAAAGGGCGCTGAAAATGAATGGCAACAATGCCCCCAAGAACAAGCCCGTGATGAGCTTTGGTTCGAGCAACACGGCGGCAAATGTGGTAGCCGTGGCGGCATCGCCACCCTTGACGGCGGT
This sequence comes from Phototrophicales bacterium, assembly GCA_002794515.1. GTDB lineage: Bacteria > Chloroflexota > Anaerolineae > Aggregatilineales > Phototrophicaceae. The sequence continues at coordinate 7,066 of PGTJ01000070.1, read as the reverse complement.
GATAAACGCCGCCATGAGCGCCAACGCGGTCATCGCCGCGCTACCGATGGCGAAACCCTTGCCTGTGGCGGCGGTGGTGTTGCCCAAGCTATCCAACGCATCGGTGCGGTCACGCACAGATTCGCCCAATTCCGACATCTCGGCGATACCACCCGCATTATCGGCAACAGGACCGTAAGCATCGGTGGCGAGGGTGATGCCCAATGTCGAGAGCATCCCAACAGCGGCAATCGCCACACCATACAAACCTGTCGCCCATGATGCGACCAGTGTGACGATGACGATAATCAGCACAGGGGCGAGTGTCGAGAACATACCCAATGCCAAGCCACGAATGACGATGATGCCCGCACCACCTTCGGCACTCTCTGCTAGTCGTTGCGTGGGTTTATATGAGCCAGAGGTAAAATATTCGGTATAGTAACCAATCAACACCCCACCGACCAGCCCGCTCAAGGTGGCGATGATGACACCCCAACCTAAATCGAGCAACAAACCCAATACGACAATCGCCACGGCGACCATCGCACTCGCGCCATATACCCCTTTACGCAAACTCCAAAGCAATTGTTCTTGTGTTGCGCCTTCTTTGGTTTGCACGAGGAACGAAGCAACAATGCCGATGACGATGCCCAATGCGGCGACCAGCAAGGGGAATACTTGGGCGTGAATCACTTTATCGGCGGCGATACCCGCGCCCAACAACGCCAATGTGATGGCGGCGATGATCGAACCAGCATAACTTTCAAACAGGTCAGACCCCATACCTGCCACATCACCGACATTATCACCAACATTATCGGCAATGGTTGCAGGGTTTTGTGGACTATCTTCGGGGATGTTCAATTCGGTCTTACCGACCAAATCCGCGCCCACATCGGCGGCTTTGGTATAAATGCCACCACCAACACGGGCGAAAATGGCGATGCTCGTCCCGCCAAAGCCAAAGCCTGCAAGGGCGCTGGCGGATGTGGCGGGGTCTAAATTTAGCACATTGGTGAAGATGATGAACAACACACCAATCCCCAATAATGCCAACGAAACGACCAAATTCGCCATGACCGTCCCACTGGAAAATGCCACGCGCAAACCTTTATTCAGGCTTTCGGAGGCGGCTTGTGTGGTGCGGACATTAGCACGTACGGCGATATACATTCCGCCATACCCTGCTAAGCCCGATGCAACAGCACCAGCAACAAAAGCGAGCGCCGTCCACGAACTCATCCCAGAATTGGGGATAAGCCCAAGCACGATGAGGGCGACTGTCACCACGGCGACCAGAATGGCAACGGCGCGATATTCACGGCTTAGAAAGGCTTGTGCGCCTTGCTGAATCGCGCTGGCGATTTTGGTCATCTTTTCATTACCCGCAGGTTGCGCCAAAACCCAACTGCGTTGTCTCCATGCAAATGCCAACCCAATCACCGCGACCACGATGGCGATGATGCTGGCAGTGGTCACATTCTCGGTCAAGAAATCCATGTGACTCAATTCCTCCTTCATTCAAAAAAATTCATCAAAAAACGACTACAAGGAACGACATATAGTAACGCATTCTGAGATGATTGGAAAGAGTTTTACGCTTATGTTTTCATAATTGGCTCATGAGAAATTGACAATTGACCATTTTTAGGGTGAATATACAATGATATAAGGCTATGATAAGGATAACGGCATGTCTTCAGATACACCACCACCATCAAAACGCCCATCCCAGCCCCCTACGAGAGGGCGATATAATGGTCTAACAAGCGTGCAGATTATGTTCGCGACGATAATCGCCATTGGGTTAATTTTGGCAATCAATTTCAGCACGCGCATCGCTTCTAGCCGACCGTTGAACGAATTTTATCTGAGCGTCGAGAACGAAATTGTGCGCCTACGTCAAGAACAAGCCACTCTCATCGCCGAAAAAGCATATGCCGAAAGCCCAGCTTATGTGCAACAGTGGGCGCGTAGTGATGGCAAGATGATACGTCCTGGCGAGATTTTGGTCGTGCCATTGCCGGTTGGTTTGCCCCCTACTCCAACACCGATCCCGCCGATTTTTGATGATGTGCAAACATCGCCAAAAGGTCCCGAAAATTGGGAATTGTGGTGGGCGCTGATGTTCGATTCGCCACCACCCAATTTAGGACGCTGAGTCGTCAGATTGTAAGGCTTCTGCCACCCGCTTGAGGATATATTGGCGGTCTGTTGGTTGATAATGACGATAAGTATCGGTGGTATAATCAATATCGAACCCATAAAGTGCTTCATCAAACATTTTTTGATACGGCTGATTAAAATCGAAAATGAGCCAATCATTTGTATCTAACGGGATGGGGATAGTTGGGATTTTATCAGCAACGCCAAATGAATAATTCAAGATACGCTCATTTTTACCATTCATATGTGGTTCAAAAACATTAATGTGGAAAGGCAAAGCCCGCGGATCTTGCGCCGAATAATTGGGAAGCAACGGCAATGAGGGTGGTTGGGTGTGAATAAAATCTAACTCGATAAAACAGATACCGCTTGTGTAAATGTGTGCTCGCTTGGATTGATAATCTGAAAAGTAACCATACGGAGCTTTATTGGTTGGTAAAAGTAATTCTATCCATGTAATCGGTTTATCATCGCTATTTTTTCGGATCACAATTGCCGTCATATCTGTATCTGCCTCTTCAAGATCTTCATATAAAAATATGGTCGGCTCGTGGGTTACTTGTGGCTGTGATGCGGGTGGCAACGAGGTCGGATATAACCGATTAATCAGTGAATCAGGGCGGTATAATTGCGATTTTTCGCCCAATCGTTGAATTTGCACCGTTTCTTCTAAACGAACATCGTATCCTTTAGGTATTAATTCTATCCGTAATGCTTTGAATAATTCTGCCAGATAGAGGTTATGAAATCCATGCCATCGTCCCTCATAAAGTAGTTTTTCATTGAGGATGGGGTTTATCCCCACGAAAATATTATGACGGATCTGTCTCATAAATGTATCTCTTTCAAAGTTACCTGTTCAGCCTGTGTAAGGCTTCTGCCACCCGCTTGATGATGTATTGACGGTCATGTTCAAGATAGGTACTTAAATCGAGATTTTCATAATCTAATTCTAAACCATATAAAGAATCGATGAAGGCTTTCTGATACACCGCATTCAAATTGAGCAAATGTATATCATCACCATCCAACGGAATTGTGATATTCGGAATATGATCGGCGATGCCAAAGTGATATAAGGTGATTGTCCCACGATATACATCTGGACGGGGAATAATCAGGCTCATATGAAAGGGATGACCACCGTGTTTATAAGCATTCAATTTGGGATACATGGGTGGTTGAGTATGAATAAAATCGAACTCGATAAAGCAAGTATCGGCATGAATAACATATTCGCGTTTGATTTGATAATCATAAAAGGCTTGATTTGGTAATTTATTCGTTGGCGAGAGTAATTCTATCCATGTAATTGGTTTGTTATCCTCACGCCTGCGGATAACAAGGGCAACAATATCCAGATTTGTTTGTAAATTAATGGCTTCTGGGATGGGTAATGTTTGTGTTGCAACACTCTGAGGTGCCGAGATGATGGCTTGACCAATCGCGGCGACATCAGGAGATTGGGAAATTAACAAATCTGAATAATATGTATTGGGCTTATCAAAAAGGCGTTGCACCTGTATCGATTCTTCAAGACCAACACGATATCCTTTGTCAATTAAACTGGCTTTCAGATTATCGCGTAAATGAACTAAAAAAGTACTATGAAAGTCTTGCCAACGTCCCTCTTGAAGTAAAATTTCATTCAGTACTGGATTTATTCCCTCAAAGATGTTCTGGGTAATTCGCTTGTTCATGTGATCTACGCACCTCGTTCATTATGCAGATTATATCACACCTCATTCCAAGCGTGGTTGCACCCCTAGGTAATCGGTGAGCGTGGCAGATGCACCATCCGATGAGCCGATATTCACCACAACATTCGACCCTGCGATGCTCGTTTTGACCACTGCCATAGCGTGTATTGTGCCATCTGGCGCGATGACGCTACTGGTAATCTCGCCAATCTGTTTGCCCAGATGAAAGAGGGGTGTCCCCGCTTCGGCAAATTGCGATAGGGCGATTCGCATGAATACACGCGCTAATTTATTACGGCTCTCCATACGGGCAATAATTTCTTGACCCGTATAACAACCTTTATTAAAGCTAACCTCATCCCATAAACCCAATTCTAGGGGAATATATTCTGGGGTCAATTCGCGCCCTGCCCCAACACGTCCCGCACGGATACGGAGGGCATTAAATACTAATCCACCACTGGGGATGAGCTGATAATCTTTTCCCATATCGAGTAGTGTTTTCCAGACCATGAAAGCCGATTCCGTTGGTGTGATGAGCGTCCATGATGAACCGATATACGGTTTTTGTCTGAGTGCATAAACTGGTGAATCGGACAGAGAGAATTGATAAACAGGGTAATCATCCTTCGTGAATTGACGGTGCGAATTTTTGTCGGATAGATTGGTGATGAACGCATCGGCAGATTGACCATGAACAGCAAATTGATGATACATCGGTCGCCAGTCGGTGAGCGTGATTTTATCCTGATAAAAAATATTGCTTCGCAAATAATTCAGCACAGCATCACCCCGATTTGGCTCTGTGGTCATCAGCACGCGCTCGGCGTCTAAGCCATAAACCATCACACGGTCTAAAATTCGGGCATTGGCGTTGGTGAAAAGGGTCGGCTTGCCCATCATGGGTTGAATATCTACCAATTTATTGGTGGCAATTTTATCTAACCATCCCAAAACATCCGTCCCTGTGATGAGAATGCGTCCCTCATGACGACGGTCTAATAAAATCGCGCCCCTATCCACCGCCTGATATTCGCGCAAGGTATCGCCAAAATGTAACGGGATGCCATCTGGCGCGAGCAATGCGCCCCTGCTGATATACAATCCAGATAAATCCATCATGGTTCATCCTCATATCGAAAATGATAGGTGATACTATAGTGGCGGTTATGCTCATCATATTTCACCACCACAGGCGGTTTGTCAAAAAATAATCGGTCGGGCTTGGGATTTTCGATACCATTTTCGCGCAAAGTGGCATGTGCAATGTGCGTGGGTTTGATGCCTTTGGGGATATTCGCCGTGAGTGTATTGCCCGTTTTGGCGATAGTCACTTGTGTGGTGAATGTGGTGGTGATACTGGGGAGGATATGCGGTTGATTTTCTCGGATTTGGCGGATGAGCAACATGGCTTGCCCAACGGCATCAGTCAAATTCCAATTGACGATGACATAATCGGCTTCGGTGGCATAGAGCATTTCTTCTGCCGAGCGGGTCAACCGATCTTCAATGCTTTGCATGTCGTCCTGACGGGCGAGGAGGCGATCTAATAAAATATCCATGTTGGGCGGTGCGACAAAAAAGGCGATGGTGTTGGGCAAATATAAGGCGCGAATTTTGGTCGCACCATGAAAATCGATGTCGGCGATTAAATCTTGACCTGCTTCAAACGCCGATTCAAGGGCAAATTTTGGCACGCCGTAATACACACCGGCATGAACTTCTTGATATTCGACCAATTTTTCATCGGCTATCATCTGTTTGAATTCATCCAATGTCACAAACCAGCGTTGTTTGCCGTGTTCTTCACCTTTTCGTGGACCGCGAGTGGTGGCGGTCGCCAATTGTTTGAGGTTATCCACGCGCATCAATAACTGATCTAAGATGGCATTTTTGCCCACGCCACCCGGTCCGACTAACATGAATAACATGCCTTGTTTGTGTTCTGCTACCACGCTCATCCTCATCATGCTTATGAAACCTATTGCGGGGTAGTATAGGACACATGGGCGAAAAATGCTATGGCGATAGCGGTGGGTTATGTTCATGTTGGCGCAAATGTGCCAAAATTTTCTCGCGGTCGGCAGGATGATAAGTGATAAGCAGAGGCATCTTACGGGCAATTTCTTTTGCATATGCCCCACGCGCATAAATGTCTTGATACACATCATTAAGATTTAGCGCAACTGTATCATCACCCAATAAGGGAATGCGTAACGTGGGGATTTTTTGCATCAAATGAAAATGTTCAACATGTGCAACCCCCGTCTCTATGCCCGGATTGGGTATCAAGACAGCAATATGAAAAGGATAGGCATCTATTTCACCTTTAGAATAATCGAGATAACGAAATGTCGGAGATTGATTATGAATGAAATCTAATTCAATAAACACAATACCTGCCTCCACAATAACTTGTCTTTTGAGACGGTATTGATAATAACCATCAAAAGGAAGTTTGTTAGATGGAGAGAGTAATTCAATCCACGCAACAGGCAGATCATCTTCAGATTTTCGGATAACCAGTGAGAGTGGTTCTGGCTCTGGATCATCTAAATCCATAATATCCACAATGGCTAATGTGGCGGTAGCGCGATTGGGTGATGAAGCGGGTATTGGCAAATCGCTCTTTTTTATTTTAATAAGCCAATCTGGGCGATACCGTGCCATATTCTCATACATCGACTGTATTTTAACAGTCTGTTCTAAGCTCACTGTATAATGTGTATCTGCCAATTTTTGGCGCAATATCATCAAACACTGTGTCAAAAAAACCTGATGAAATTCTTGCCATCGGTCTTGTGTTAATAAAATCTCATGTAAAAGTGGGTTAATGCCCGCAAATGGGTTCTGAAAATCCATTATACACCTCAAATCATAGATAGGTATCAATTATTCATACCTATCTATGATTATATGAGATATTGTTCAGATTCGTTTATGTCGTCTGTGATATGGCGGCGAACACAGTGGGGAGCAATTGCTTTTTGCGCGACATCAGACCGGGCGCATCTAAGGTTTCATCATCCAAACGCCGATAGGGCAATGCGCCGATAATGCGCGAATTTCCCTGCACCACCAAGCGACTGTTGCCACGCACCACATCCGTCACCATCAATAATGCCAATTTCAGATTTTGCGATTCGACCAATTGCTTGAGCGCATCGCGTAATTCATCGAGACGAGTGGCTAATTCAGATAAATTGCCCACCTCGACC
>PGTJ01000023.1 GCA_002794515.1 Phototrophicales bacterium | reverse complement strand
GGATATTGGTATCCGACAGTTCGGGTTTTATTAGTCATCTATAAAGGTGAGTTACTACCAGAGTCAACATTCACCGCTTATAAAATAGGTGGTGAGATTATGGCAAAATATGGAGTTCATCAGCTACGTGGTATTATTGGCGATTTCAGCCGTGTGACACACTTTCCAAATGCCAATCTCACAGTCGTGCATAATCAGAGCAAACGCCTCAATCAATCACAAGATTTATCGCATATTGCTGTTGCTTTGTTGGTCTCGACACTCATGCAAGAGCGATTTGTGTGGATGACTGCAAAGACAAATGGGACAACGTATCGCTCTAAGATTGTACGGTCTATGGAAGAGGCATTTGCATATATCGATGATTATCGAAAAACATTTGACACCGTAGAAGAACCATAAATCATGAAATGGGCTACTTGACAAACACCCGATAATCATCTATCCTAGCGTAAGACAAGAACACCTCTAGTCATCATAGTTGCCCCTTGACAGCAAAATGCAAGGTTGGTATATTTTGTCGTCTATAACAATTTTTTACAGCAGAAATCGTGAGCGATGAAAAAATGACCCCTTTTTCTATCGCACTTTTTGTATTTTTAGTCTCAGTGGGTTGTTCGTTGTTGATAGTCCATCAAGAGGAGTGCGTGCTACATGCAGAAAGATAATTCGTCTACGATTGAGGCGAAGGAATTTAGCGCACTGCGCGTTAGCTTGGCATCGCCAGATGCAATAAAGTCGTGGTCTTATGGGGAAGTGACAAAACCAGAGACCATTAACTACCGCCGTTTGCGTCCAGAAAAAGATGGTTTATTCTGTGAGGCAATTTTTGGTCCCACCCGTGATTGGCAATGTTATTGTGGGAAGTATAAAAATATCCGTTATCGCGGTATTGTCTGCGATAAATGTGGTGTTGAAGTCACGCGCTCATCTGTCCGTCGTGAACGTATGGGGCATATTGAACTCGCCGCCCCAGTGGCGCACGTTTGGTATACCCGCCGTGTCCCCAGTTATTTAGGGCTTTTGCTCGATATCAGCCGTCGTAATTTAGACCGTGTCCTTTATTTTGCGCAATATGTCGTGACGCATGTTGACGAAGAAGCGCGTCGTCGTGCTTTGGATAAAATCGATAAAGAACTACAATCTAAAGAGGACGAACTCGGTGGTGATATTCGGGAACAGATGGAAATCATCAAGTCACAACGTGATACCCAACTCGATGAATTTGAATCGCGTGCCGCCGAAATTAATCGTCACTATGATGAAGAATTCACACGCCTGACCGACCGTTTCATGTCCGAGGCACAAGCCATTCAAGCCCGCTTAGAAAGTTTACGAGGGCAAACTGTCAGTGAAGATATCAATTTTGAAGGGGCAAATTTGGTTGTTGCCACCAAAGGCGAAGTGGTGAATAATGACCATATTGCTCGTGTGAATGCCGCTGTTAATCAACATCTCAGCGAAATTCAAATTGAGATTGAGCGGTTACGCCAAATAGACCTTGATGGGTTAGATAATCAAGCCGATGCAATTGCCCATCAAGCGGCATTACTCGAAGAAGAACATCTCGGCGAACTCGACCAACGGATGGTGACTGTTCGTAGTGCCGCCGAGAAAGCGCGTCAGGAGATCAAAGAATTGCATGTGTTGCAATTCTTATCAGAGACGCGCTATCGTGAATTGCGTCAAAAATATAGCCAAGTGTTCACTGCCGATATGGGTGCAGAAGCCTTTTATAAAATCCTGAAAGATTTGGATTTAGATAAATTGGCGAAAGAGCTATGGCACGAAGTTCGCAATACAAAATCGAAACAACGCAAAAAGAAGGCGACCAAACGCTTGCGCGTGGTCGAGAGTTTGCGTAAGAGCGAAAATCGCCCCGAATGGATGATTTTAACCATTTTACCCGTTATTCCCCCCGATTTGCGTCCGATGGTGCAATTGGATGGTGGACGTTTTGCCACCAGTGATCTCAACGATTTGTATCGCCGTGTGATTAACCGCAATAATCGCCTCAAGCACCTATTGGAATTGGGTGCGCCAGATGTGATTGTGCGTAACGAAAAACGGATGCTTCAAGAGGCGGTAGATAGCCTGATTGACAATAGCCAACGGGGTAAAGCCTTGAGCAGACGTGGACGGCGCGAGTTGAAATCGCTAAGCGATATGCTGAAGGGCAAAAAAGGTCGCTTCCGCCGTAATTTATTGGGCAAACGGGTCGATTATTCTGGACGCTCGGTTATCGTCATCGGTCCGCGCCTGAAATTGTACCAATGCGGGTTGCCCAAGACGATGGCGCTCGAATTATATCGCCCATTTGTGATTAGCCGTTTGGTGCGCCATAATTATGCCAGCAATGTGAAAGGTGCAAAACGCATCATCGAGCGCGAAAAACCAGAAGTCTGGGAAGTGCTTGAAGAGGTCATCAAAGAACGTCCCGTATTGCTCAATCGTGCGCCAACTCTGCACCGTTTGGGGATTCAAGCCTTTGAACCACAATTAGTCGAGGGCAAGGCTATCCAAATCCACCCGTTGGTATGTTCGGCGTTTAATGCCGATTTTGATGGCGACCAAATGGCGGTGCATGTGCCACTCAGCGATAAAGCAGTCAAAGAAGCCCGTGATTTGATGCTCAGCACCAAAAACCTGCTCAAGCCTGCTGATGGTCAACCCGTTGTCGGTCCCGCCAAAGATATGGTGTTAGGAAATTATTACCTAACTATGGATCCGACTATCGAGGTGGTTACACTCAAAGAAAAAGCAGATGCCTTCCGCCACATTGAGAATATATATAATCCCAAAGTGCGTGTTGGCATACCCTTCCGCCGTAATGGGTATTATTTCGCCATGCGCCGTGTGATTCCGGGCATGATATTGTACGAAGATACTGTGCAAGTAGATGATACAGGGCGCAAAAAGGTCGTTGAATCGGCATTTGACCGCACATTGCGGGCATTACTCGAAGGCGAGGTCGATTGTTTGCTCGCCAATGGTTACGAAATGCTCAAGGTTATCAAGAAAAAGGGTCTACAAGATAAGGTCGAACTCGCCAATGTCAATGAGCGCCGTATTGTTGTCGATATGGATGAGGTCGAATATTTATACCGTTTGGGCTTGGTCGGATTACATACCCCAATTTTGCTGGGTAATTATTATGACCATCGTGAACCTCAAGCCGAACCCGAATTGACCACCGTCGGGCGTGCCATTTTTAATCGCATTCTTCCTGATGAATTGCGTTATGTCCAAGAGACAATGGGCAAGAAGCAATTACAAACCTTAGTCGATCGCGCCTATCGTAAGATTGGTTCTGACCGCACAACCGATTTGGTAGATGCCATTAAAAATCTCGGCTTTTATTATGCCACCATCTCTGGCACAACCATCGCCGTCAGTGATTTGACCATCCCTGAAGAACGGGAGCGCATTATTGCCGATGCCGAAGCGGTTGTCGAGGCGGCAGAACGCGATTATCGGCGTGGGCTGATGACCGAAGATGAGCGCTATCAAGCCACCATTGATGAATGGGGACGTGCCAAAGATAAATTGCAAGATCTCATCCGTGATACACTTGACCCATATGGTCCAATTGCTATCATGGCGCTATCTGGCTCGACAAAAGGGGGGTTCGGTCCTATCACCCAATTGGCGGGGATGCGTGGTTTGATGGCAGATCCTTCTGGACGGATTATCGACTTGCCTATTATCAGCCACTTCCGTAAAGGTCTGACGGCGCTCGAATATTTCATCTCGACACATGGCGCACGGAAAGGTTTAGCAGATACTGCACTTCGTACCGCCGATGCGGGTTATCTCACGCGTCGTTTAGTGGATGTGGCGCAAGATGTGATTGTGAACCGTGTGGATTGTGGCACAGAACGCGGGATGGTCATTCGCCGTAGTGATGACGTAGCAGGACAGACGTTATTTGAACGGATTGTCGGGCGGTGTGCGGCACGCGATATTTATCACCCCGAAATGGGCATCTTGATTGTGCCACGCAACGGCATGATTGATGAAGATGTCGCCGATATTATTCAAAATAGCACCATTGAAGAGGTGTATGTGCGTAGTCCAATGACCTGCGCCCTCATTCATGGGATTTGTGCGTTATGCTATGGGCGTGATTTGGGGCGTGGTGATATGGTCGAAATTGGTGCGGCGGTGGGCATCGTTGCCGCACAATCCATCGGCGAACCCGGGACTCAGTTGACTCTGCGTACCTTCCATACAGGTGGTACGGCACAGGCATCGGGTGACATCACCAGTGGTTTGCCCCGTGTAGAAGAGTTATTTGAAGCCCGCAAAAAGCCGAAAGGCGAGGCGGTCATGACCGATATTGGTGGCACATTACGCTTGCTCAAGCGTGATGGTGTGCGGATTGCCCAAGTCATCAATAGCCAAGTATTCAGCGAACAGCATGATATCCCAGTTGGTTGGGAGATTGAAGTCCAAGATGAGGCAAAGGTCAAAGAAGGGCAACCACTTGCCCGTTATGTATATGATGATGGTGAAGAAGTGCTGGTCGCCAAGATGGAAGGCACAGTCCACTTAGAAGGACATACCATCTACGTGCGTTATGAAAAGCGTGAGGTTGTCGAATATGAATTGCCATCTGCCGCTCGTCTATTGCCGAATGTTGAGGAAGGCAAAGAAGTCTATGCGGGGCAACAATTGACCGAAGGCTCGAAGAGTCCGCATAAGATTTTGCGTGTCTTGGGTGAAGAAGAAACCCAAATGTATTTGCTCTCAGAAATCCAAAAGGTGTATCGCAATCAGGGGGTGAATATCTCCGATAAACACTTTGAGGTCATCATCCGTAAGATGCTCTCTAAAGTGCAAATCACCCGCAGTGGCGATAGCCCATTGCTCCCTGGCGAGATGATTGACCGTTTGCGCTTATTGGATATGAATGAGCAATTGTTGGCACAAGGTTTAGAACCCGCCGCAGGCGTGCCTGTATTGCTGGGTATCACCAAATGCGCCCTCAGCACCGATAGCTTCCTTTCGGCATCTAGCTTCCAACATACCATTAAGGTCTTGGCAGGGGCGGCAATCGAAGGCAAAGTAGACCGTCTGTATGGTCTGAAAGAGAATGTCATCATCGGCAAACTCATCCCAGCAGGGACTGGCTTCCATACCTATCAAGATCGGGAGTTGATCGCGCCAGATGTGTCGCTTGAGGCGCAAGGCGCATTAGACCATAGCGCCGAATTCTTTGATGAATTCGATGGCACAGAAGATATGAAAGATATGTAATGCCCATCTAACGGGCTACATCATAAAAGCGAGTCGGGACTATCCGCACTCGCTTTTATTTTGGATAGACAGAGGTGATCAAATGCGTTTTTTGATGAGCATCGCCATTGTGGTGTGGATGATAATCGGCGGGATATTCGCCCAATCATCCTTATTTTCGCCTGATAGTGACCCGCAAACTTTGGCAGATAATGCCCCATATACCGCCATATTTACCGAATTGGCACAAAATCGCCCGCTTGGATTTTTGCTCTACGACCTCACTGCCGATGAATTGTTGGCTGGCGTGAATATCACCCAGCAATTGCCAGTAGTATCCGCCATCAAAGGTCCCATCCTCATTTATTTTTTGCATTTTGTCCCATCTGAGATATGGGGTAGCCTGCCTGTGGAATATTGGAATGCGAAGCGTGATGCCGTTCCAGAAGCATTTGTTGATGCGTGGGATAGCTATTATGACATTCTCAATGATTTGTATCGGATGATTGTTTATAGCGATAATTTCTCAACGGGTGATGTGTTGCTCTATACATATGCCTATACCCCTTATCGTGAGACGTATCATCCTGTTTCGGCATTTAATCAGTGGTCATATGATGTGATTGGGATTTCATCAAATAGTGGCTTGCGCGAGTGGGATAAAGGTGGCACAAATAACCCCGCGTTCATCGTGCGCCAATTTGATACACGCACCACACAAATTTATGGTGTGCCACGTTTTTATAATAATCTGGTCACGCCACTCGATTTAGCCCGTTATTATTATTGGATGTATCATCAGTTGCCCGAAGATGCGTATGCAGTGGCGAAAGCCGTGATGTCTATCGTAGAGGGGTATCCGGGCTTTTTAGAACTCACGGCACAAAATTTAGGCGGTATGCCCGTGAGCAAAGATGGATTTGTGGGACCAGGCGATGAAAATAATAATCGCCAAGAATGGCTCACGGCAGATGCGGGTTTGATGTTATTGGATGACCGCGATTTGTTGGTCGTCTCGATGTCGGTCAATGGTGGTGATCGGACAGATGAAATTTATGCCGAGATAGAACGCATCGTCCGTGCCGACCGTGATGAATTATTTTGGAACAGCACGTATGATTATGTCACATGGATGCGAAGTGCCGATGGTCCATATGGCGCCAATAATTTATCGATGGAGGGGTTGAATTTCATCGCCGATTATTTATATGAGCAGGGGATTATCTTGCAAGGTGGGCGTGATTATAGTGAGCATCGTGACCAATTTTTATTTGCCCGCCAATTTTGGCTGATAGTTTTCCCCGATGACCGTGTGCCAGCAGAACGCAATATCATCCAAAGTCGCGTGATGACCATCCGTTATGCACGCACAGGTGGCACATTGACCGATGTCGCCCGTGATTTGGGGTTGATTAATCCATAACGATATAGAGGCGCAACAAACTGCGCCCCTGTATCTGATATTACTGTCCGCTATATCCTGTTGCTTGGATTAATGCCCAATATAGAGGGCGTTCTGCGGGCAATAGAGCAGGGTTGATGATGCTATATCCTGCTACCTCATCGCGTTGTTCCACACGGAACATATTAGCAAAATTCAAATTCCATAAAATCATGCCTTCAACATATGGCAATGACTGACCAATCTGGAACGCCCGAATGGTGTAATTCAGTTGGTCTTTGGCGGTGTTGTAGGTCATCCATAATTCGGGTGCTTGGGTAGGCAATCCTTCCCATGTCGCCCAGCCGAATTCGGTTATCCAGATTTTGGCATTGCCATGACCACTGGCTTGCATGATGGCGTAGGTGTCTTCGATATTCTGGATGAAGAAAAATTTGGGATTGTCATCCCAGCCTCTATCGGGGATGGCGTTGCAACAACGCGCATCAGGCGCATTTCCCCATCCATATGGATGTACACCCACAAATACATCGGTGCCATAATTGGCTAGTCCTGCGCTATACATTTGTTGCAAGAAAACACGGTCATCCACGGTATCAGAGCCGAGTGTGCCTGTAGGGGCTAACCCTGCGGTGATGATTTGTATGGTCGGCGAATAAGCACGAATGGCATTATAAGCTGGCGCAAATAATTGCATATATCCTGCGCCATTGAAGGGCAGGTTGCCACGCCATTCACGGATGAGATTTGGTTCGTTCCAAATTTCGATAGCATCTATCGATTGCCCAATTTTGGTCTCTTTGAGCATAAAGGTGATGAAATTGGCTAAATCTTGTGGATTATTGGGCGGTCCATCTTCTTGTGTGGTGCTACGCGCCCAGCTTGGGGCTTTGGCGATGCTCAGCATCACGCGCATATTGGCTGGGCGAGATGCCGCCTCGACTTGGCGCTCGAACAATTGCATTTGGTCATTGAACACATTGGGCATATCGGGTTGTAAAAATGCCCAATTCACTTGAATTTTTATCCATTGCACACCCGTCCGTTCTGCACGGCGCACATATTCTTCCCATTCAGCTTGCCCAACATTGGAATACAATTGTAGCCCAATGCGCGAGGCATCTAATAGCGGGATTGGGGTAGGGGTAGGACCGCTCGGCGTGTTGGTGATGATTTGTTGTGTGGGTGTGACCGTTGGAATGATTGGCGATGGAATGACCAATGTTGGCAATACATAATCGGGTGGGATAATCGGACCCACGAATGTCCCCTCACCGATAGTCGGTATCGGTTGTGGTGTTTGTGAAGGGATAATCGGTTCTGGTGATATACTGGGTGTCGCCGTTGCCGAAGGTGTTGCTGTGATTGTTGCTGATGATGTCTGTGATATGCTTGTTGTTTGCGTAGGCAAAACCCCCACATCTGCCGGGGTCGGTGTGATGCGAATGATGATAGTCTCTTCTGGCGCACAGGCGAATAACGCCCATAACGCCCCGATAAGCGTCATAATGAGTAGATATTTGTGTAGTCGTCTGTTCATGTAGCAAATCTTATCATAAATAAGTGGGTTAGTGCCATACGCTTATCAGACGCTTCTCTATCTCGTCATCATTTCTTGTGTTACACTGATGAATGGGTTTATAAATGCCCATTTTGTGAAGAATCTATTGGAGATATACTGAATGAAAAAATTAGCCCTTGTGTTACTTATCGGTTTGTTGATTGTGCCGTTTACGAGTTCTGCTCAGACCTCTGAGCCATTAACGCCAGATGAAATCTGCGCCAATGCCACACCCGCACCAGAACCGACCACCCGTGAATTTACTTCTCCTGAACAAGTCTTAGAGGCGGGTGTCGATTATAGTGCTGTGTTTTGCACAGAAGCAGGCGCGATATATGTCGATTTATTCGAGACACTCGCCCCACAGACCGTGAATAGTTTTGTGTTTTTGGCACAAAATGGCTTTTATAACAACACCACCTTTCACCGTGTATTACAAGATTTTATGGCACAAGGTGGCGACCCCACAGGCACAGGTCGTGGCGGACCGGGTTATACTGTCCCTGATGAATATGTCACTTTCATGACCTTTGACCGTGCTGGTCTTTTGGCAACTGCTAATTCTAATAATCGGGATACTGGCATATTTAACACCAATGGTAGCCAGTTTTTTATCACAACAGTTGTCACTGATTGGCTCAATTATAACCATTCCATTTTTGGCGAGGTGATGTCTGGTCAAGATGTCGTGACCAGTTTGCGCCTGCGCGATCCACAAACAGATACTGCGCCCGGTGCCATGTTGAATACAGTGGTGATTATCACCGACCGCAACTCGGTCATCAGTGGTTATGAACCCCCTGCACCCGCCACACAAGCCGATTTCGAGGCAATTATCACAGGATTAGAGCCACTGGATGGTGTTGAGGTCGATGTCAATCTAACGGGTGTCTTTGATGCCGAAGGTACGGTTGCGTTGATGTCTGAAAGTATTCAAGCCGATGCTACAGCATTATTAACCGAGAACAATTTCTTATTCAGCGCTTCTATTCGTCATGAAAATACGGCTTGTAATATTGCCGAATTGCCGATTATAAGTGTGCGTGAATGGGTATTGGTATTTGAATCACGGGCTGAGGCTGTTGCTGTTCAGAATAACGAATCCTTCATCATGACTTTCATGACCGAAGGCAATGCTGATTTTACCCAGAGCGCCTCAAATTATTATGGTTTGCCCATTTATAGCTGGAATGTGACTGCTTGTGGTGTGGCATCGGTGCAATCGCGTATGGTACGACAACTAGGACGTATGTTGGTTATCACCGAAAATGTCTCAACTGCTGACGGTCCTGTGGTTATCGAGGAATGGTTCGATCAATTAACATCGAGCCTATACGACTCGGTATTTGCTCCCGTATTCCGTCCAGAGGCGAATCAATAATATTCATTATCTGTGTGGATGATAGATTTAGTCGTCCACACTATCATTGATTATCAGCGTCCCCGTCTGTAAGTCATTCGTCAGGGCATGTAATAGGTGGTTTTTCACCCCGCCGTTCATGATGCGAATAGATAGATGGGGACGCGCCTTGACCAAATTCACCATATCACGCACCTTAGCGAACATGCCCCCTGTGACATCCGTCCCATAAGACCCGCCTAATGCCGATTGATAATCCGCCAATGTGTTCGGCGTGATTCGCGGGATGACCTGACCATCGCTATCGAAAACGCCATCAACATCACCGAGCAAAAATACACGCGCCACCGGCAAATTTTTGGCAAGATAAGTCATGATCGTCTCTGTGGAGATAATCGTCCCGCCACGCACCTCATCGAGGGCGATATCGCCATAAACCAACGGGACAAGCCCATGTTCGAGCGCCGTCTCTAATGGATGGAGCGCCATTTGTATCAATTCGCCATCACGACACAATGCCGATGCCGATGGTTGAATTTTGAGGATAGGCAATCCAACTGCCACCAATTCATCCATCACCAACCGATTGAGTTCCCCCGCCACACGCCCGACTTCGGCGAATCCACGCCATTGCTCTGGCGATTTTACGCCCGTCATTGTGCCATACCGATGTGCAACGAAATGACCAAAAGACCCGCTACCATGCCCAATGATGAGCGATGTGGGTTTGGTGTACCATGCTTGGGCGATTTCGTGCGCTAATTGTTTCATCACATCGGCATTAAAGCTGTTCTCGATTCGTTTATTGGTGATGACCGAGCCACCCAATTTAATCAGTGTGTGCATGTAGATATCCTATCGAACAGTGGTGACGAACGCATTTTTTGCCCCTGCACGGAGCAACGCCTCCTGGACGATTGGCGCTTGTTGCGGATGGACGAGGGCTATCATATTGCCACCCCGTCCACCACCCGATAATTTTGCCCCTAATGCGCCTGCACGCATGGCGACATCGATTAATTTTTCGAGCGAATCGGCAGAGACTGTTAAACGGCGCAATAATTCGTGGTTGCGTGTCATGAGGATGGCTAAATCATCAGGATTTCCTGTTTCGATGATGATCTTGGCACGCATCGAAATATCGCCAATTTCATCCAGTATAGGTGATATTTGCGCGGGATTAGCATCGTATAACTTGCGAACATCACCCACCGCGACTCGCGTAATGCCCGCCTCGCCCGTGTCGCCGATGACCAATGTGAAGGGGGTGCCAATGGTCAATGGTTGTAGGGGCATCCCCTTGATGAAATACACAGGGCGTTCATATACGATGACGGTGTTATCGATGCCACTCGGTGTGCCATGATACAATTTTTCGATGTCAAAGATGAGCCGATTCAGCGTATCATCGTCTAAATGCTTGCCAACTGCGCCCGCCACTGCCCGCGCTAATGCGGTCGATACGCCCGCGCCACTGCCCAACCCACTCGCCATCGGGATTTGTGAGGTGAGTTTAATCGTGGCATCGGGTGGTGTGGCATTCAGCGTTTTCAAGACTTGTTGCGCGGTATAGATGAGTGCGTTATCCATTAGATCGCTATCAACGGTGACAGGCAAGATTTGTGCTAAATCAACCGCTTCGATATGAAATCCTTTACCCCGTCCTTCTGGTTGGATGAATGCCGATGCGCGTAATGATGATACCGGCACAGCAATGGCGGGTTTCCCATACACGGCGGCATGTTCGCCGAATAATATCACTTTGGCAGGGGCGCTATATGGATTATTCATAGCTTTGGCAACACATAAATGATGATGATATTCGCCATGACGAATAATAAGATATTGATTTGTAGCGGGCGGTCTTTGAGCAATACCTCATCGGGTGCAGAGCCTTCACCACGCACATGGATGAGATATAAATAACGAAATAAGCCATACAAGACGAATGGCACAGTGGTTAACATCAAATCTGAGCCAAGTTTGGTCTGTGATTCGATGGTATATAACATATAGGTGATGAATGTGCTGGTTGTCACCACACGGAGCATGTCATCAATCAGGGGCAGGTTATATTCCTCGTAAATTGGGCGGGTATTCACGGCATTCTCGCCCAATATAATCAGTTCCTGTCGTCGCTTTCCTACCGCGAGGAATAGCGCCAATAACCCCGTGACAGCATATAACCAAGGCGAGAAATTTTGTACATCTATCACTACTACACCAGCAATCACCCGCAAAATGAAGCCCGTCATCACCACCAGCACATCGACAATGGCGACATGTTTGAGCCAAAAAGAATAGGCTAATTGCAACACCAAATACAAGGCTAAAATCAGCGCCAGTGGTTGGCTAAATAATAATGCGCTCCCCAATGTCATCATGGGGAATATCACCGCCGCGCCAACAGCGAGGGGTATTGGCAACTTGCCAGAGGGCAAGGGACGATTTTTCTTTTTGGGATGTTGGCGATCGTTTTCTAAATCAACGAGGTCGTTAATGATGTATACGGTGCTTGCCATCAGGCAAAATAGCGCAAATGCGCCGAATACCCGTAAAAACGATTCGGTTTCAAATAATTTGCCATCGAATACGATAGCAGGAAAGACAAAAAGCAAATTTTTTGTCCATTGTTTGGGACGCATCGTCCGCAATAATCCGAGTAAGGCAGGCATTGAGTCTCCATCTATGAGCCGTTAAGCGACACTGATTATAGGCATTCTTAACTTGTGATACAATGCTAACCTCTCTCGCTAAATGCCGATAAATCGATTAAGATGGACATCATGATAATTGGTATCAACCTTTAGGAGTAGTGTATTGTGAAACAAGCCACCGCCCGCGCTTGCTCGAATATCGCCTTTATCAAATATTGGGGTAATCGTGATGAAACCCTCAAAATACCCATGAATTCATCAATCAGCATGAATTTAGATGGGATTTATACCGAAACTCACGTCAGATGGGATGATGCTCTGGCATCTGATGAATTAGTCCTCAATCACCAAAAAGTCACTGGTCAAGCCCTTCATCGTGTGTCTGAACATTTGTCATTTATTCGTAATCGTTTGAATATTAACACGTTTGCTTATGTCGAATCGGTCAATAATTTTCCGATGGGTGCGGGGATTGCCTCATCGGCATCATCATTTGCCGCGCTCACCGTGGCGGCGGTCAAAGCGACTGGCGCAGATTTGACCGAACGCGAATTGACGAGCATTGCCCGCTTAGGCTCTGGATCGGCATCCCGCTCTATTCCGAGTGGGTTTGTGATATGGCATCAGGGACATGACCATACCTCATCATATGCCGAGTCGTTTGCCCAACCCGATTATTGGGATTTAGTCGATGTGATTGCTATTATCAGTGGTGAACACAAAGCGGTTGGTTCTCGGATGGGGCATACATCCGCCAATACCAGCGATTTGCAAATGGCGCGGGTGAATGGGGCAGAGGAGCGGCTTAGAATATGCCAACAAGCCATCTTTGACCGTGATTTTAGCACATTCGCCGATGTTGTTGAATACGATAGCAATCTGATGCACGCCGTCATGATGACCAGCCGCCCACCGCTTTTTTATTGGTTGCCTACCACCCTGACAGTGATGGATGCGGTGCGCCATTGGCGGTCTGAGGGTGTACAAGTTTGTTATACATTAGATGCTGGTCCGAATGTGCATTGTATTTGCACCCGTCCATATGCCGATGTGGTCGCGCAATCATTGCGGGCTATTGCAGGTGTGAATGATGTTCGGATGGCAACTGTTGGCGGTGGCGCACAACTCATCAAATGATTATATGTCATCGGCGAAAAGTCGCCTATAATGAAGAAGTAATGTACTTGTGATAAGGGCGCAATTGTTGCGCCTTTATACACTATCCAAACAGAGTAGAAATTGAGGCAAATAGCATGTTTGAGTCGCTTATTGGAAACGATTTTTTGCTGACGTTGATAGCCTTTATCATCGTGCTTATCCCTGCGGTGATTGTGCATGAATTGGGTCATTTATTGGCGGCAAAAGCTGTTGGTATCACCGTCTTAGAATTTGGCATTGGCTTTCCGCCCCGTGTGGCGAAATTGTTCCGTTGGGGAGAGACGGAATTCACGCTGAATATCATCCCATTAGGCGGGTTTGTGCGCCCGTTGGGCGAGGATTT
Source organism: Phototrophicales bacterium (assembly GCA_002794515.1). Lineage (GTDB taxonomy): Bacteria > Chloroflexota > Anaerolineae > Aggregatilineales > Phototrophicaceae. The sequence goes on along the minus strand of PGTJ01000023.1, from coordinate 2,424 downwards.
AATCCGTCCATTAGGCGAAGAAGCCACAGAACGCCAACGTGAGCAATTGGTCAATTCGCATGTGGAAGAGATGGAGCGCAAAACATCGGCAAATCCGCCAAAACAATATTTATCTGAACGCGAAGAATTGGCACAACGTGGTGTATTGAATCCCACATCCATTTATGAAGTCAAACCGTTACCGCGCATTTTTTTCATGGCGGCGGGCGCAATCGCCAATTTTATCTTTGCCTTGTTGATATTCATTATTATTGGGCTAATCGGCTTGCCTACCCAAATGGGGTCGCGTATTGGTGTGATAACCCTTGATGATAAATCCGCATGGGCAAATGCGGGTGTCATGCAAGGTGATTGGATTACCCGTATCAATGGCGAGTTCATCGAAAACCATATTCAGTTTGAACAACTGATTCGCCAAAATGAAGGTAAAACTATCACCATCCAAGTGCGTCGTTTTTATGAAGACGATACATTTGAAGATTTAACATTGTCTACTATGGTCACAACCGATATGGTAGCCCAATGGGATGCCGTGAATAGCTATGTATTTGTCGCATCTGTCGAGGCGGGTAGCCCAGCCGATATAGCGGGATTATTGCCAGAAGATTTGATTATGCGCTTTAACGATGTATCGTTATTGGATACCGTCTCGCCCGTAGATGAACTTAAACGCCTAACCGATGCCCATTTGGGGAAAATGGCTATCTTACAGGTGTTACGTGGTGATGAAATATTGGATTTTTCGGTGAATATTCGGGCTAATCCCGCACCCGGTCAAGGTGCAATGGGCATCGGCATTTTATCTGATTTCACGACACCAGATCGCCAATTCGCCTATATTCAATCGGCTGAGTACGACTATATCCCATCGCCGATTATTCCGTCTATCGAATATGGTATTCGTCAGACACTAGATATTTTTGCGCGTATCGCCGAATTTCCTGCACGGTTATTAGGTGGTGAACTCTCTGGTGATGAAAGTCGTGTGATTAGCGCGCTAGGTGTTGGTCAGATGGGTGGGGTGGTGTTGCAAGATGCCATTTTGCAAAATCGTATTGGCGACTTTTTGCAATTCATCGCCCTGATTAGTATTGCTTTGGGTTTCACCAATTTGTTGCCTATCCCCGCTTTGGATGGCGGGCGGATTGTCTTTGCGCTCATTGAATTGGTGCGAGGCAAGCCGATTTCGCCAGAACGCGAGGGGTATGTCCATATGGTGGGATTTATTTTGTTGTTATCGTTAGGCGTGTTGCTCATCATTAATGATGTGATTAACCCCGCCAGCGAATTAATCCGTTAGTTCAGTAGAAAGCAGATATAAAAGAGGCATGATGAACGACTACGATGATGATTTTCTGGATGAAGCCGATGATTGGGATGAACTTGATTTAGAGGATGATTATCATCTGGAATTGCCAATTGAAGAATTGGATAAAGACGAAGATTATATCAATACGCGAATGGCGATAAAACCATCCATCGAGGAACTGGAAGGGTTACTCGCATCAGGGGATGATTTTGGCTTGTCGCATCATACCATTTTGGTGAATGGGTTATCCGATTTGACCCTCGATGATGCGCGTAAATTATATTCCCATTGGGAAGCCTTGCCCACGCATAAACGTCAAGCAATTATTGAGCAGTTGGTTGATTCGATTGAACATGATTATATGCTCGATTATCGCTCGTGGGCGATGGTGACAATTGCCGATCCTGACCCACAAGTTCGTGCTTCTGCCGTAGAATTGTTGTGGGATGATGAATCGCTCGATACATTGCACACCCTTATCGAGCTGATTCGTACCGAAAAATCGATAGAGGTGCGCTCTGTCGCCTTTGGTATTTTGGGGCGATTTATCTTACTTGGGGAGTATGAAGAACTCGACCACGCGCAAATCAGACATGCTCAGACATTGGCATACGAGACATGGCATAATCATCAAGAGCCTGTCGAGGTGCGTCGTCGGGCGTTGGAGGCTTTCGCCAATTGTACCGATGAGCGCTTGCCCGATATGATTGCCGAGGCATATAAAAGTCATCTGCCAGAGATGCAGGTCAGCGCCTTATTTGCGATGGGGCGCTCGTATGATAGTCGATGGAATAGCACAGTCATCAAAGAATTAGACAACGAAGATCCCAAAATTCGTTATGAAGCAGTGCGGGCGGCGGGCGAATTGGAACTCAAACAAGCCGTGCAACGATTGGGGAAAATTGCTCGTGATGAACGCGACCGCGAGATTATGCTCATGGCGGTGTGGTCTTTGGGCGAGATTGGTGGCGATTTGGCGACTCGTGTTTTGGGTCGCTTAGCAGATGAAGCTGAAGATCGGGAAGATGATGACCTGATTGAAGCCATTGAAGAAGCGATGGATACCGCTTCATTGAGTGGATTAGACCTATAAATAAAATGGCGCACATATCAAG
>PGTJ01000565.1 GCA_002794515.1 Phototrophicales bacterium | reverse complement strand
GTGTTATACCTCTTTGGGACACCCGGTCAACGGCGCTTCGATTTTATGTGGGAGATTTTGGCAGAGGGCATGTTGGGCTTCATCGTCATGGTCGATAGCACCAAACCCGAAACCTTCCGCGAGGCGAAAAGCATCTTAGAGACCTTCCGTGCCTATGCGCCTACACCCTATGTGGTGGCGGCGAATAAACAAGATCGCCCCGATGCTTGGACACCTGAAGATTTACGCACCGTGCTTCGCATCGAGCCAAATGTCAAGTTATTGCCCTGTGTGGCGCGTGACCGCGACAGTGTGCGCGATGTGTTGCTAGAATTGCTCTATACCATCTTAGAAGAGATGGATTAACCACAAGGGGAATATGCTCCCCTTGTGAATTCGTCTTGATATGGCGCTCGGATTATCTTTATAGCTAATCATTAAGGTGGTTTCTTTTGCCTACGCTAGTCACAGAGCAAGGTATCATTCACTACGAAACCTACGGTCGTGGGCGACCCATCATCCTCATGCACGGGTGGTTGGGGTCTTGGGCATTATGGCGCGATACAATTGAGATTCTGGGTAAAGAATTTCGGACTTATGCCCTCGACTTTTTTGGGTTTGGTGAATCAGTCGACCGTGCCGCCAATTTCACCGTTGATAATTATGTCAATTCTGTGAATCAGTTCATGGACAAATTGGGCATTGTCAAAGCCCCGCTCATTGGGCATTCGATGGGTGGCACGGTGTCGCTGGCGGCGACTGTGCGCTATCCCGATAAAGTCGTCAAGACGGTGGTCATCGGCTCGCCCATTCAAGGGAAATCCCTCAACCTATTGCTCAAGCTCTCCGGTTATCGTGGGCTTGCCAGCATCATGTGGACAACGCCCGCCCTCCTCAAATTATTCATGCGCGGATATGGCTATTTTATCGCCAAAGATGGGCGCAAAATGGGCAAAATGCTAGTCGAAGACGTATCGAAAATTTCGCCCGATTCATTCTTCAAGAGCATTGGCACATTGCGCCAAACCGATCTCACCGACCAATTGGGGCAGGTCACAAAGCCTGTTTTGGGCATTTATGGGCGCACCGACCAGATTGTCCGCCCAAGCCAATAT
>PGTJ01000705.1 GCA_002794515.1 Phototrophicales bacterium | reverse complement strand
CAATTTTATACTAACGAGGCGACATTATTGCATTTTGCCCGTTTTGCCAATGTGTATCGGGCTTGGGGATTTTATCGGCGGGCGTTGGTCGCCGAAGCCTCTCTGACGGGGTTGCCTGTGGTGCGCCACTTGTTCATCCATTATCCACATGATGAAGCGGTGTATGATATATCCTACCAACAATTTTTGGTCGGAACAGAATTACTGGTTGCACCTGTCTTAGATCCACAAACCACATCGGTTTCGGTTTATCTGCCTGCTGGGGAGTGGGTACATGTGTGGACGGGTCAGACCTATGGTGATACCACCACTGGTGTGACCGTCACCATCGATGCGCCATTGGGGATGCCCGCCGTATTCTATCCTGTTGGGTCTGCGGTTGGGGCGCAATTTGTGCAGAATTTGGTAGAATTAGGCGTGATGGATTAATCGGTGAGGATGGTGCATGGCTTCTGGTAACAGCAATCGTGAATTGATACAAATTGAGGCGGGCGAAGAGGTGACATCTGTTCGTGACCGTTTATCATTCATTCATGGT
>PGTJ01000457.1 GCA_002794515.1 Phototrophicales bacterium | reverse complement strand
TTCAAATCACCACGCATATGCTTGCTACTCATCACGCAATATGCCCCACCATACGATTTACGAGTGGTGACGGTCAGCTTGGGGACAGTCGCCTCGCAATAGGCATACAGCAATTTCGCCCCACAAGTGATGATGCCGTTATGTTCTTGGTCGGTCCCTGGCAAATAACCCGGCACATCGACAAAGGTGATAATCGGCACATTATAACAATCGCACATACGGATAAAGCGAGCGGCTTTTTCACTGGCTTTAATATCCAACACACCCGCCAGAACCATTGGTTGATTCGCCACAATGCCAACAGCCTGACCACCCAACCGGGCGAATCCGACCACAATGTTTTGGGCATATTCTTCGTGAATTTCAAAGAAAATGCCGTTATCCACCACTTTGGTGATGATGTCTTTCATGTCATATGGCTTGTTCGGATTTTCGGGGATGATGGTATCCAGTGCAGGATCAGCACGGAGCGGGTCATCATTAGTCGCCTCGAATGGCGGATCTTCCATATTATTCTGAGGCAAATAGCTCAGCACTTCGCGCACCATCATCAGCGCTTGCGTCTCATCATCGGCAATCATATGCGCCACACCACTTTTAGCGGCGTGAACACTCGCACCACCCAATTCTTCAAATGTGACCTCTTCATTCAACACTTGTTTGACCACATCTGGACCCGTGATGAACATATAGCTGGTGTTCTTGACCATGATAATCAGGTCGGTCAGCGCAGGGCTATACACCGCGCCACCCGCACACGGACCCATAATCACGCTGATTTGTGGGATAACCCCACTGGCGAGTGTGTTATGCAAAAAGATTTCGGCATATCCTGCAAGGCTCTCGACACCCTCTTGGATACGCGCCCCACCACTATCATTCAAGCCGATGACAGGCGCGCCCGTTTTCATCGCCATTCGCATAATTTTGAGGATTTTTTGGGCATGGGCTTCGCTCAGGCTACCACCCAACACGGTAAAATCTTGAGAATACACATAGACCAAACGCCCATTAATCGTACCCCAACCCGTCACCACACTATCGCCCAAATACTTTTGATTTTCTAAGCCGAAATTATGCGATGTATGTTGGACATAAGCATCAATTTCATGAAAACTACCGGGGTCTAATAAAATATCTAGCCGCTCGTAAGCGGTATTCCGACCCGCGTCATGTTGCTTTTTGATGCGCTCTTCACCACCTTTGGCACGGCTCTGGGCGCGTTTTTGGCGTAATTCTTCGAGTTTTGGATTATCTGTTGTCATGTATCTATCCTTAAATGTAGTTCTATAAGAATGCGTCCGATTATACCATCTTCTAACCCGATTTTCATATCGGGCGACCATTATAGCGAATCATGTCATAAGGCGGGTGGGCGATATTCGCCGAATGCCCCGCGCAACGTGTGGGCGATCTCACCGAGTGTCACATCATTTTCGACACATTCGATGATGAGTGGCATGAGGTTTTCAGACCCACGCGCCAGCGTATCGAGCCTGCCTCGTAATTCATTCACCCGCTCATTATCGCGTTCTGCCCGCAATTGTGCCAATTTTTGTTTCTGTGCCTCTTCAATGGCGGGGTCTACGCGCAACATATCGGGTATTTCTTCTTCTTGGACGATGAATTTATTCACCCCCACCACCACTTGCTCACCCTGTTCGACTTGTTTTTGATATTCATAAGCGGCATTCTCAATCTCGGCATTGATAAATCCCGCCTCAATGGCGCTCAATGCCCCGCCCATATCATCAATTTGGGCGATATACGCCTGCGCCCGTTGATAAATCTCATCCGTTAGCGATTCGATGAGATAACTCCCCGCCAATGGATCGACC
>PGTJ01000562.1 GCA_002794515.1 Phototrophicales bacterium | reverse complement strand
CTTGCACCCCACGCACGAGGGCTTGTGTGCGGATTTCTGTCAATAAGCGCGATTTTCCAACCCCGCTCTCGCCACCAACCAAAATCATATTCCCGCTACCATCTTGTGTCACATCTAAATAGTGCATGATGGTAGCCAATTCTGCCTCTCGCCCTACAAATTCCGCCCCTTGCAAAAAGCTCTCGCGCACGGCAACCGCCTCATATAATGTGGCTTGTTGGGTGTAATCGGCATAAATCTTGAGGATGTCGCGGGCATCCTGAAAACGGTCTTCTGGGTCTTTAGAGAGCAAGCGCGAGAGTACCATCGTCAACGGTTCTGGCACATCTAAATGGCTGACATCGGGTATGGCATTCAGTGCCGAGTCGATGAGTTCCTGATAACCTTGCCCCACAAACGGGTGTTTGTCATTCAACAACTCATATGCCACCATACCAAAACTATATAAATCGGTTTGTTGATTAAATATGCCGTTGCTCAGGGCTTCTGGGGCGATATACGCCAATGTCCCGATAACACGATTGTCTTCTGCGCTATCACGGCGACGGTCGGCACGGATGGCTAATCCAAAATCCAATACCTTCACCCTGCCATCGGCTTGTACGAGGATATTATCGGGCTTCAGGTCGCGGTGGATAATCCCCCGCCGATGCAAATAGATAAGGGCTTGTAATACTTGTACCAGCAATCCCACTTTTTCGTTGATCGATTTTCCACGACCCGCCCGTTGCAACGTCTGTGCCGATTCGATATATTCCATCGTGTAATATGGATGATTCGTCTCTGCATCAAAGCCATAATCCAACACACTGATGATATTCGGATGGCGGAGTGTGGCGAGGATGCGAAATTCATCGGCGAGCGCCACCAAAAAATCGCCACTATGTGAGCTATTGCTAAAATGCAACTCACGCTGAGATGCCGTGACATATTTAAGCGCTACCTGTTGCTTATTCAGACGGTCATGAGCGCGATACACAACACCCATCCCCCCTTGACCGAGTTTTTGTATGAGCTGATAGCGATGATTGATAATGGTTTTATCGGACATAATTAACCGATTCTGATTTTAATTAACAACCTTTTCTTCATCTTAGCATAAAGT
>PGTJ01000648.1 GCA_002794515.1 Phototrophicales bacterium | reverse complement strand
TATGCCCCAAACGTGGCGAATTTTTGGATATGCAAACGGAATATTGCGCCCATGCTGGCACGCACCACACGCGGGTCGTGTTCATCGGCACACGGTTGGATGAGCGCGATATGATGCATATCGAACCCCAGCGCCGTGCGAAAGATCGTCCCTAAATTGCCCATATCTGATGGCGAGACCAGCACCAAGTGGTTCTCGGTTGTCGCGAGTGGCATCTGATATTTTTGGATGACGGTGATGACGAAGGTGTTCTCTGATGGCGCAAGGCGCGACATGGTTTTATCATCTTGGATGAATGGGATGTGATGCGCCAAACAGCGATGGCGGATTTTGCCAAGTGCCTCACTTTTATGAGCGCCTGAGTTGTATATCACCGCCGTGCAATGTTGCGGGATATATTCAAGCGCCTCGAGGGATGGATAGAAGCCAAAGGCATATGTATGCGGGCTATCGGATGTATATTTTTTGTAGGTCATGGACGATATTATAACATTATTCCACAGATAGTGAAGAAGGCAATCGCCCCCCTCTCCACGTAGTGGGGAAGGGCTAGGGGGTGGGGTAAATCGCCTCATAAAGCGGCTTCTGCAAAACTCATCTTGACAAATCTTAACAAATTGCCTTTTTATTATTAATAACCAACTTATATCCCAAATTTGGGATATTTGTAAGTGGATTTGCTATAATAAAGT
>PGTJ01000588.1 GCA_002794515.1 Phototrophicales bacterium | reverse complement strand
TCGACCCGCGTTGGCGTGCCATTCATGAAGATGGTAGCCCATTCCCAGGCGAAACACATCCAGCGATGGTCACATTGCAGACGGGCAAATCGGTTTCTAATGTGGTCATGGGGGTGCATAAGCCAGATGGTGATTTGACATGGATTTTAGTCAATAGCGAGCCGATTATCAGCCGTGAGGATGGCGAGTCTGTATCGGCGGTGGTGGCTTCATTCACCGATATTACCGACCTCAAGCGGATGAGCGAGGCGCTCAAGCAGAGTGAGATTCGCTTTCGGACAATTTCTGAACTCATTACCAATTATGCGTATGGTTTTTTGGTCTTGCCCGATGATGAATTGAAGTATGAATGGGTTGTTGGCGCATTTGAGGGTATAACAGGCTATACCGCCCAACAATTAAACACGCAGGGTGGTTGGTTGAATATGATTTATCATGATGATTTGCCGATTGCCTTAGAGCGCTTAAAACGCTTGATGAATGGGCAAGAGACAATCGACGAATTTCGCGTTATCGATATCAATGGCAACATCCGATGGATACGCGACTATGCCAAGCCAATATGGGATGAACAAGAAAATCGGGTGGTGTTTATTTATGGTGCGGCGCAAGATATTACTGCCCATAAACAAGCCCAACTGCAACAATTGGAATTGGCAACAGAACGTGAGCGCATTAATATTTTAGCCGATTTCATCACAGCGACATCGCATGAATTGCGTACACCCCTATCCGTCATCAATACCAGTTTATATTTGCTCATGCGCCTCGAAGATCAAGATAAACGCAAAGAAAAAGCCAAACAAATCACCGACCAAGTGATTTATCTGAACCGTGTCATCACCCAATTGCACGAAGTTGTGCGCCTTGATCGCATCAACGAATTGGAACTCGACCCCATATCGCTATCCACTTTTGTCCCCACTTTTGTAGAGGAATATCGTTATAAACATCCAGAGGTGATTATTGAT
>PGTJ01000399.1 GCA_002794515.1 Phototrophicales bacterium | reverse complement strand
GTGATCGGGATGCGCTTCATTTGTATCGTTATCCAACCCGATAAATGTGGCAACAAAGTGAGCGAAAATCCACCGATAACCCCTAAAATCAGCATAGAGGTCATGGCGCTCCGCAACCAGTCGGGGATGTTGGGGAAGGTGGTTAACCCCAATAAAATCGCGCACACCAACAGCACAGCATCAAAAATGCGCTCTGTGAGCGCTGTTGCCAACACATAAAACAGGGGGATGCCCGTCTTGCGCGAGATCAACGCCGAGCGTATCACCTCGCCAGCGCGGGCGGGCAAAAAGCTATTGCCCAAATAGCCAACACACGTCCCCCAAAACACGGTCACGGGATGGAGTGTTCGCTCAGCGCTCAGCAACACCTGCCAGCGCAATCCACGCAAAAAATATGATAACACGATCACCACCCATGCGCCCAATAACACCCGCCAATCTGCCGTCTGAAAAATGGCGATGGTCTCTTGCCAATCCAGATTACGCAATGCCAAATAGAGCAATAAAATCGCCAATGTGCCGATGAACACATATGAAATCCGAATTTTGCCATCTTTAATCATCATCATCTCTCTGTTGGGTATATCGCCAATACGGCAGGCACACGGTCTAGGGCGCGAATGGTGGTGTTGCTATCGGGGACATCAATCATAGTTGAGCGCCCGCCATCTAAATTAAAGGCGTTGACCAGTCCCAAATCACTCTCGGCTAAAAATCGGCTCAAATCGCTCAAGCTGGGTCCAAAAATCGGTGTGACCATGATATAAATCCGTCCTTGTGCATCTTGTCCGATGGCGGTACGGCGTGATGCCCCCCCAGGTCGGTCGAATGCTTGCACACCATTGTAGACCAACATCGGAAAGCCTTGTATGGCATATTGTGCGCCTGTGCTGTCGAATGGCTGGTAGATGTTATGGCTGATATAGGGGATATTGTTCTTGATGGCGAATGTCCCGCCTCTATCGGTATATGACCAACCGTAAGCTATGCCATTTTGGATGAGCAAGCCAACGATGTTATAATCGGCATCGAATAAATTGGCGTTCACAATCAATTTGGCGTTGGGCAACAGGTTTCGCCATTCATCAATCGAATACGGTGTGCGCGGTGTATAATGCACTTCAAACCGATAGTGTGTGGGATCTATCCGCACGATATATAACTGGGCAATGGCGTTATCGCCGATTTGCAAGGTGCGGTCTTCTAATCCTGTGGCGATTGTCCGCCACGTATTGTTGATCATGGTGGCTGATGGTTGGCTTTCATCTCTGAAACAACTGGTCAGGATGACCAGCGAGACGAGCAACATCATGCTATATAGGTATTTGTATCCCGCCAAATTGCTTTACCTCTATCTTGATTTATGATTTTTATCCATGCTATAATATGCGGTACAAGGCAATAATACAACGGGCGCTTAGCTCAGCTGGTTAGAGCGCACGGTTCACATCCGTGAGGTCAGGGGTTCAAGTCCCTTAGCGCCCACATGCAAAAATAGGTCATCAATACACATGACCTATTTTTTATTTTATACACTGTTATGGACATGTTGCCTTATCAAACCGTTGCGCCCAATGAGCGAAAGGCTTATCATAAATTAAATATTGATTTGATTGCATGATTAAGGATATTTATTTTTTATGAGCCACTTACCCCCCATCGAAAAATTTACGACTCGTAGTGGTGTGCGGATTTATCGCTTGCCGATGATGGTCTTCCCCGGATTTGTTGGATACAGCTATTTGTTGCTCAATGCTGGTGCGCCCACATTGGTGGATTGTGGTTCGGGGATTGGTGAATCGAACGATCACCTATTGGCGGGCATCAAAGCCGTTGCCGATGATTTTGGCGAAGCCTTGACCGTAACCGATATTAAGCACATCCTCATCACACATGGGCATATTGACCATTTTGGTGGTACGGCATTCATGATTGAGCAAACAGGGGCATTGGTGGGCATTCACGAATTGGATCGCCGTGTGCTGACGGCATACGAAGAGCGGGTCATCATGGCGACCAAAGATTTGCGCGTTTATCTGGAACGGGCGGGCATGGAGGATGCTGAACGCACCGCCATGATGGAGATGTATGGTTTTGCCAAGAAGAATATTCGCTCGGTCAAAGTAGATTTTAGCCTCGATGAGGATATTTCTTTTGAGGGGATGCAATTCATCCACGTCCCTGGTCATTGCCCCGGACAGGTGGCGATCTTGGTAGATGAGGTGCTTCTGAGCGCCGACCACATTTTATCGCGCACAACACCCCATCAAGCACCAGAGAGCATCACCCATTATAC
>PGTJ01000570.1 GCA_002794515.1 Phototrophicales bacterium | reverse complement strand
TGTTGTTCTTATCACCAGACATACACCACTCGCCTTTATGTGTTGTGAATGCAATTTTATTTAATCATATGCCAAAATGACCACTTTGCACAACTTTTGTCGATGGTTATTTACGATATATGCCAATTGCCGATATAATAATTTTGTGAATATTGTCACAATTAGTGGAAGGGATATGAGATGAAAGCGTTACAAGCATTATTCACACAGATTGATGCCCGTCTGACGACCATGATGTCTCGATATGGGGTGATCGCCTTGCGGATAAGCGTAGGTGTGGTGTTTTTTTGGTTTGGGATACTCAAATTTTTCCCTGCATTAAGCCCAGCAGAAGATTTAGCCTCGCGCACGATTGAGACATTGACCTTTGGCATCATCCAGCCGAATATCGCCTTGCCCATTTTGGCGACATGGGAGGTGTTGATTGGGTTGGGGCTAATCACAGGCAAATTCATGCGAATCACCTTGTTGTTGCTGTTCATGCAGATGCTCGGCACAATCACACCGCTATTTTTGTTCCCAAGCGAGACCTTCACCCACTTTCCATATGCGCCGACCTTAGAAGGGCAATATATCATCAAAAATCTGGTGTTGGTGAGCGCGGCATTCGTCATTGGGGCGACTGTGCGCGGTGGCAACCTCATCGCCGACCCACAAGCGCATCAGGTGGCGCGTCAAATCGAAGATGAACATATGCGCCAACTGCGCCAACAAGTCGACAATCCACCATTAGGTGATATGTCGTAATCGTGATACAATCACAGAAGGGTATCTGCTCATGCCCTTCTATCAATTTTAAATAAGGTGTTTACGTGTGAAATTTATCTCTGCCAGCGATATTTATATCATTAATCAATCGGTTGTCGGACACGAACCAATCGTCCTCAATCGGCATTTGCTTCAATCTGCCGCCAAGCGCCCATATACGCGCATGTTTGGTCATGAGGCGTATCCGACCATCCTCGAAAAAGCCGCCTCGCTGGTTCATGCCCTCGCTCATGACCATCTGTTTGCCGATGGCAACAAACGCACAGCGCAAATCGTCCTCGAACAATTTTTAGCCAATAATGGCT